>NZBF01000010.1 GCA_002687775.1 Nanobdellota archaeon | reverse complement strand
TGAGGGAGAACTAAAGTATATTCGTGCTAATAGTTTATCTCTTGATAAGTATCTTTCAGGTAATCATTATGATGGAAATGAATGGCAAGTTGTGAACATTGGAGCAAGAAGAAGATTGTATGATGTTTGGGGAACTGATTCGGATAATATTTATGCTGTTGGACAGGTTGGAAAAATTTTTCATTACGATGGAAATGACTGGCAAACTATGGATAGCGGAACAAATAATCTTCTTAGTTCAATTTTAGGTTTTTCTAGTGATGATATCTTTGCTTCGGGTGGAACAGGAACTATAATTCACTATGATGGAAATGGATGGCAGCCCATGGAAAGTTTTAGTACACGGCGAGAAAAACTCAAACTCTGGAAACCTTTAGGTAAAGAGGGCGACTTATGTAATACTGACCCTGAATGCCAGTCAGGAATCTGCAGAAATGGGATGTGCGTCTCCTTACCAGAAGTTCAGACACCTGCAGAAGCTCCTCAGTAAGATTCTCACTTTAAAATTTTTTTTATTTCCTTGTTTACTTTTCTACTAACTCTGGTTGGGAACCATAACCGTGCTGTCGATAAATCTTTAGCTATCAAATATTTCACTCCGACAACTGCCGGCCAGTTCTTTTGCGCTGCTACTCGTTCAGCTGCATACAATGTCAATTGTGCATCTCTTGTAAGTGTAAATGTTGAATACACCATTTTTAATATATCAACGGATTGCGATAACGGATCAATTTGTGGTATAACATTAAAACCAACCCAATAGGCTTCACTCCTACGTATGATAACATTTTTCATGTGAGCATCCCCAATAACTATTCCTTTTTCATGAATTTCTTTGAGACTATCAACTGCCAGTGCCAATGCCAATGCCAACTTTTGATACTCCAGCTCATGATCTTTAATTTGTTTTCCTTTGATATATTCTCTAACGAGTGTTTTTCCTTTATAGTCAACCAAAAGGGGGGCATGATTTCCTTGTAATCTGGCTAGAACATCTGCTTCCCGTGCAATTCGTTGTTTGGCTGTTGACAAGTGGCGTCTTCCATAAAAAAATTCGTCTTGCAGGCCATAGTACGCATCTGCCACTGTTGACCACAAGTTTGGTTGTTTGACGATATATCGATCATCACCCCATTTGACGGGAAAAACAATATTCGTTGCATGGTAATTCTCACCGTCCCGATACTTTTCAGGATTTTTCAATACATCTTCAAGCATACAAATTTAGAATGAGTGACATTTATATAATTTAAGTATTTACTTTAACGTATGAAACCGCATGGTTTGCATCACATTCATCAACGAAAGAGGAAAAAAGAAAACGTACATCCCTACCCAAGCAAAGATAAATGGATATACCTTCTTGATAAGTTTCTTATTTTCGTTGCAGTTCTCGCACCATTGATGACGTTACCTCAAATTCTCAGAATAATTCAGGAACAAAGTGCAGCAGGAGTTTCCTTACTGACATGGATATTATTTACTCTATTTACTATACCTTGGATTTTATATGGGATAGTGCATAAAGAAAAACCAATTATTATCTCTTATGTGTTATGGTTTTTGGCAGATTTGGCAGTAGTAATTCTAGCTTTAATGTACTAGCTCACTCCATAAACTTTCTCATCATCGGATGCATGTCCATCATGTGCTGCTTAGCAATTTCTTCATACAACTTGTAGATAATCATGACAGCTAATAAAATACCTGTTCCATTAGATAACGCACCAGAAAGGTCAGCAATCGCTGCAAGTAATCCTACTGCGGCACCACCAACAATTGTTAACGGCCAAATATATCGGGATAAAATTTTCTCAAGAACTCGTTCGTCACGTCGAAATCCAGGAATTTGTAATCCTGACGACATGATTTGTTTTGCCTGACTTTTAGCGTCCATGCCAGCTGTCTGCATCCAAAATATACTAAAAATGACGGCACCAACCATCATCAGTAATGTGTAAATACCACTTTGAATTAATTGCTGGCTCGTTAAACTTCCTCGGATAATGTTTTGTAATAAATTTGGTGGGAAAACCCACGCAACAATTCCACTTACTGGTGTATTACCTGAAAATGTCCCCAAAAGAGGTAATCCCCAATTTTCTAACAATCTAGCAAAAAGCTGAATGTTGGCTAATAATGCAGCAACTAAGATAACGGGAATATTAGAGGTATAGAAAAAATTTAACGGCCATCGCATTCCATACCCACGGACTCGTCCAAAAGATAATGGGATTTCAACTTTCATTGCTTGTCCGTAAACACACATCACAAAGACAACAATAGTCGCCAACACTGCCGCAATTTGTAAACCTGCTGTGGTAACGTCTCCAATTGCCAGTGACTGAAATAAGGCAGGAATAGCTCCAGCGGCAATATCTGGGTTCGTTGGACTTGGTAAGAAGTTAAATGCTCGAATGAAAACTTGCTGCGAAACTCCAGCTGCGATAAATAATGATATTCCTGATCCAAAACCCCACTTTGAGATAACTTCATCCATGAATAAAATAAGCATCCCCCCTAAAAACAGTTGAAATATAAGCAAAAATTGTAATTGTGCAAATAATGGTGTACCAACTAAATCAGCTGCTGGTGCTAAACCACCCATTAGAACGTATATTGCTGATTCAAAGATAACAAAAAAGATACCTAATAATTTCTGTAATCCCTGAAACTTCTTCCTACCTTCTGGCGTGGTTAATTCAAAATTAAGAATTCCCGTCCCTTGCAACAATTGCAATACAATAGACGCAGTAACTAGCGGCCCAATTCCAAGAGATAAAATGCTCCCAAATGATGCACCTAATATAATCGATAAAAATTCAAATTGTTGCAAAGAATTTTGCCCTAATCCAAACAATGGGATAAGTCCCATGACAAAGAATATAACCAGAATAATTAACGTCCATTTTAATTTTTCTTTAAATGATAACCTTTTCTGTTTGGGTCCTTTAACTTCAGGAATAAATTGTGTTAACTTTTCTATAAATCCCATAGTTCTACTCACTCACAGATTCAGGCGCATCAACAAACTCACCGACAACTTTTCCGCCTGCTTTCAATACTTTTTCAGCAGCATTAGCACTTACGTTCCCAGTTACTTCCACCACAGCGGATATCTTACCTGTACCTAATAATTTGTCAAATCCAATCTTACTCAAATCTACAATGAATACATCTCCCTTTTTTTCTACTTTTCCATTTAAAACAAACATTTCCAATTTTGATTGTAAACGAGAAACATTAATTGTCCTAACTTTCTTTTTTGGACCGCGTGGAACAAATCCTGAGCCGCCAAGTGCACCGTGAGATTGTTTATTGGTAGATGCTCGTTTACCACTACCTGCGTTACCACGACCGCCTCTGTTTCCAGCTCCACGACGTTTCTTCCTATGACCGCCACCATGAGTGACATGTCCCCGGTACTTTGCTACTTTTTTTCGTTTTGTTGTTACCATGTTTAAAATAATAAATTTTTAAAGACTAATAATCCTAATACTACTACAGCAATAAGTATGAATAATGCAAAAATGTATGGAAGAACATACATGATAATTGCTCGTGTCCTGCTAATGTTGTGCAATCGTTGAGTTCCAATGATAATAAGTACAAGGGAATATATCCCTGCAAACACTCCTATACCTGGAATCCAACTAAACAATAATTTTGGAGTTTGTGAATAAGCCAATAATTTGTACGACTGTGTGTAACTACCTTTTCCTCCGAACAATAAACACCAAAGGTGTAACAATCCTGCAAAAACAAAACTCAAGAGGACAGCTGCAAAAAAACCAAAGACAAACGATCCAACTGCGGGTTCGGTGATTGACATACCTAGATAGGCACCAAGTAAAGTATTTTCTGTATATTGTGATAATAAAGGTAAGACTAAATAGGTAGCAGAGAAAAATGAAAAAACAACGCCAAACAAACTCAGTACAGCATAATAAATAAATGATGATGTCAATCCCTTTTCTCTCTTAATTCCTCTGAAAAAGTAATCTGGCGAAATCAATACATCTTTAACTTTGAATAGTATACCGTCCATTGTTATATCATCCGTTGAATTAAATCAACCATTTTATCTTTGCGATATCCTAATGCACCACCTACTTTGAATGGAATCTTGATTCCTTTTCGACCGAATCCTTTACGAGGAGGATTTAATCTGAAATATTTCTTATACTTTTTTCCATCATGAACAAAAAATTTCTTATATGCAATTTTTCCATTACTACTTTTCTCAGGTCCTTTATACTCTTCACCGCGTTTCTCAATAAGCGCATGAATAGTAGCATCATCAATTTCCCCCCAAGTAATAAAATCTTTCACTTTCTTAATCATTCCAAGTGTTATTGGATTATTTTCTACAACAACACACGTATTTTTTCTCTGTAATCGAAGCATGTCAAAGGTATCTCTGATTGTTTGTTTAGTGTTAATCTTCCCACGAACAAGAACGATGGCAATTTTTCCAATATCTTTAGGTGTAACCTTTTCAGTTTCCTTATTTTCAGTTTCACTCATCGTTTTTCAATTTCCCCTCTTGCATTCCTAGTGTTTGCCGTGCAGTTTCACTGACACGAACTTCACCCAATTTTATCAAAGCTTTCTCTAAAGCACGTAATAAATTAACTTTAGTTTTTGTTTGACCAACCGTTTTACTCCATACATCTTTTATTCCAGCCATGTGTAAGACTTTTGCACTTTCTTTTTCAATGCATAGTCCCTTACCTTTTGGGGCTGGTATTAATTTAACAATGCACGATCCTGATTTACCTTCAACCGCGAACGGAATAGAATGGGGATCTTTGCAACCACATTCCCACGAACCGCAACCACGTCGAATTTTCAATAATTTTAATTTAGCTTTACGAACAGATTTATCTCGCGCAGGGACGGTTTCCTTACTTTTCCCGATGGCCATGCCAACAAATCCATTCTTATTCCCAACCAAGGCGCACGTTTGGAAATAAATTTTATTTCCTTCTCTCGTTTTCTTTTGAGTTTGACGGAAAATTCTTCGTTGTCCTCCACCAAATTTTCCTTTCGCTTGACCGATAAGTAACAAATCTTGTTCCAAATCAGGTAATAATGCTTCAGTAATTTCTGCTTCAATGATATTTTCACCACTGTCAAAAACTTGATCAATGTCAGCTATTTCACCTTGTTGAACTTTCTTGCCCAGTTCTGTCTTTGGTTTCCAAATCTTTTCAACAACAGGTTCTCTTGGTCTTTGATTCGATTTTTGTCGTCTTTTTTCTCTAGCCATTATTCTCCACCTGGTAATATTTTTTCGGAATGTGGTACTTGTAATCCACCATCAAGTGTTCCTTTGAGGAATGATGATAACCTGTTTCCCTTTCGTAATTGTTTGAATCCTGCATCTAGGATTACTTCCTCGACACCTTTTTGAGCTGCTTTCTCTGCAATAATCATGCCAGTTTTATAAGCTGCTTTCACATTCTTAAATGATCCTTCCCACTTATCTTTCTTAAGCACTGTTGAATCAACTCCTGCAACGACAACATCGCCTTTGGGGTCCCATTTTACTATTTGAGCTATAATCTTGGTATTGGTAATGCGAACAACTAATCGAGGTTTACCACCTAACAATAAACGTAATCGCTTCTTATAATTCGTCTTTCTGTCACGTTTTCGACGGTACGGTACTAATTTATGAACTCTTCTCATGTAACAAATTATACTCTTTGATGTAGAGTTTTATATGCCTCCTATTTCTGAAATAGCCACCACTGACTTTTCGATACAATTTCGTGTACACTTCAGGACTTATTTTTCCCCATTGTTTTAATTCTTTCAACAATTTTCGTTGAGCACGAACTTTATTCATCCACTTATCTTTCTTTGAAACTAATGAATATTTTTTTCCCTTCCGTTTTCCATGTCCACGTTGTAATCCCTTTCTTTTTTGAGATGCAATTTTTCTCGCACGAACACGTGACACTTCACGAGTATTTTTCTTACTAATCTTACCCACAGCAATTAACCCACGCATGTCTGAACGCGTAATAGCTTTCTTGATATCTTTGAGAGCATCGAATGCAAAAGCTACTTTTTTCTTAGATACGTTCAAAATCCTTGCTGCAAGTTGTTTTTTATTTTTCATCGTCTTTCCTAATTCCTAAATATCATTGTTTCTTAATTATCGTTTTTTCTGCTTCCTTTCGCTCTTTTTCTTTTTCATCAACTACTTTCTTATCAGTCTTTTCTTCCTTTTTCTTCTCTTCAGATTTCTTGACTTTCTTACCTATCTGTGAAGCACGTTTACTTTTTCGTTCCTCGAATGCTTTTTGAATATCATCAATAGTTTTCTGTGCATCACGAACATTTAACAATATCACTTTATTATCAATTGCTGCCTGTAACAAAATGATACGTTTCCTATCGCCAACGTTGCTTGAGATGATTGCACCTTGCTTTTCGCTTAATGCTTTCAATTCACCAACTGTCGCAACAACAACTTTTTGTAATCCTGATGAATGTAATCCATGAACTGCTTTTGGTGATCCATGTCCAGTTGTAACCATCCTTTGTTTTCCTTTTTTCTTCCGTCTTACAGGCGAATGTTTCCCTCTTGGTTTTCTCCACCTGGGCTTAATTCGAACTTGATGTTGAGCTTCCCGCCTTACAAAGACTGGCTTTTTCTTTTTCATTCGGTTCCGTTTTTCAAGTAAAGTTTTTTCTGTCATGCTTTTGATGTTATATAACAACCGTCCTGGAATATTCTACTATCTTTCTGCTTGATACGACATAACTGTTCAATATCTCCCGCCGTTTGACCAGCCAACTCTTTTGAAGATGATTTCACTTCAATTTGTTCCCCATTTATACTCACGTCAACATTATCAAGTAAACGTAATTCACGAGGAACACTTTCACCAAGGAAATTTTTGATAACTAATTTCTTATTATTGACTGACACATTCATTGGAAAATGTCCTGAACATATTTTCAATGTGTATACGAACGGTTCTTGCGCTCCTTTAATCATATTTTTAATCAAAGCGTTAAACGTTCCAATCATTTTCTTTTCTCTTTTGGTTCCTTGCTTTGTATGAATTTTAACTTTATTTTCTTCAACTGTAATGCTAATTTTTGGATGTGTTAATACACGTGAATTTTCTCCATTTGTCCCTTTCACAACAATAGAGTCACCTACAGTTACTGTCACTCCCTCCGGAATTTCTATTGTTCTAGTTATTGCTTCTTTCATGGTTAATAACAGTACGCAAGTAAAACTCCTCCGATATGTTGTTCCTTTGCTTGCTGATGTGTCATGATACCTTTCGGTGTGGACACGATAATGATACCAAAATCTTTAGCTGGTAAATACCTTTTCTCCCACTTTTCAAAACCGTCAGCTTTGGTACTGAATCGAGGTTTAATGACACCACATTTGTTTATTTTCCCTAACAAATGAACAGTTAACGCACCTTCATCATCAAAACCACCAACGTAGTGGTGTTCGTTCATTATTTCCAGTACTCGTTTAATAGTAGATGAACCTACAATAATAGTACAATTTTTTCGTGCCAATCGTTCTGCGTTTAACAGCTTCGATAGCATTGCGGCTAATGGATCGTTTAACATTTTAGTTATATTTCTTGAACCCCAACTCTGTAGCAATTTCTCGGAAACATTGTCGACACAATTTTATACCATATTTCTTGATATGTCCTCGTGGACGGTTACATTGTGTACATTTCCGTAATGCAATTCCACAACTTCGCTCTTTTGGTTGGTTGTGTTTAATGAACTTTTTCAACTTAATTGGCTTGGCTTTCAGTTGTTTGAATACTTTTGTATGGTCACTTGTTGTCATGTTTATTCCTCAATTGTTGTTTGAAACGTTTCTTTTATGAATTGTATGGCATCCTGTTTACTTATCCGATGCTTCTTTCCTACTTTTTTCCTTTTGATTCCTCTTCGCTTGATACGGAACCCCGGTCTTTCTAAAGTTACTGCGATATCAAACCCCATTAATTTTAAATCTGGATCATATACCAAACCAGGGACATCGATATATTCCGCGATTCCAAATGAAAAGTTCCCATGGTCGTCAAATTTCTTTGCTGAAATCACATTATCGTTTGCTTCCAGTAATCTTTTCAATAATTCAGTAGTATTATTTCTGATAGTCATTTTACATCCAATTTCTAATCCTGGTCGTAATCCCCATCCTGCAATTCTTTTCCACGTTTTTGTTGCCACGGGTTTCCCTTCAGCTAATTTGTTGAACAATACTTTGGCCTTGCCAACCATTTGTTCGTTTTTACCTGCACCTACATTTAACGTAATCTTCTTGATTGTAAGTTTTCTCATGACATTTTGACTTTCCATTATACGTTCATCACTGCTCCTTTAGTTCCCACAACGAAAAGATATTTTTTTGCTGTTTCAATATCTTTCCCATCTTTAGTGAAAATAGCTTGTGTCCCTGAGATACTTTTTAACACTCCTGAAGTTCCAGCATATTTCCCTCTTGTTAAAAAGATGTGCATTTTTTCTTTCAGTGGTAAAATCTCTTTAACCTTATTGGGAAATTCTAATACTACTGAATCACCGACATTTGCTTGCTTTTCAAGCAATAATGTTTTTCCATCATGTAACTGGTATTGTATCTTATTACCCTTTAATACTGTCTTACCAACAATTTTACAGACTTTACCATTTTTTTCTTTATCATCGATTTTTTTAACAAGTAATCGTCCTTTATTATCTAATGTAATTCTATAATGTTCATTTGCAAAACTTAACACGTCAAACAATCCTGCAAGATATCGGTGATCTTTCCTTCTTTTTCCATCAACCAGTACTTCATTTGCATGCAACACTTTCTTAACTTCCCTCGCAGTCGCCGCTTTCTGTAACGAATCTCGTAGTATAACTGTTAATGGTAATCCCGCTGAAAAAGCATGAGCACCCGGTCGTGGCCGAGTAATAAATACATTTTTCTTTCTAGGTAAATGCCATGTTCTTGGCGATGATATTAATTTCAAGTGTTTTTTCATTCTTTCTTTTCCTCAGGCTTCTCTTCTACTTCCTTATTTTCAGCAGCTTTAACTTCTTCCTCTTCTTTAACTTCAGTTTTATCAGGTGCAACTTTTTCTTCTTTCTTACTTTCTTTAGATTCTTCAACTTTTTTCGTATCAGCTTTCAAAGATTCCTTTTTCTCAGAACTTTTTGAAACTTTCTTTTCAGATTCTTCCTTTTTAACGCCTAACTTTACTTTTCTTTTTTGATCTAATGTCAATTCAATGATTATGAGGTTGCTTGGATCAAACGGTATTAATTGTTTTGATCCATCCTTCTTTGCTCTCTCAACACCAGTTATGAAAACCCGTTGTCGTTTCAAATCTATTCGTTCAACCTTCCCTTCCTTTTTACTAAATCCACCACGAACAATACGAACCTTGTCACCAACTTTTACTTGAATTCGTCGGAGATCATGTTTTTCCCGCAAAATCTTTGATAATGCACTGTGCATAAACTTCTGCTGCACATGAAGTGGAGCTTTCAATCTATACTTTCTCTGCTTCCGTCGTTGCGTACTATTTTTCCATTGTGGTGAAAATGTTTGTTTCATACTATAATACTCGCTACTTTTGATATTCCTGGCCAGCGTTCTGCAGCTTCTTTTGCTACGGGGCCTTTAAATATTGTTCCCTTCGGATTTCCTTTTTCATCTTTTAACACTACTACAGCATTATCTTCAAATTTCACTCGAATTCCGTCAGGTCTTCGATATTCCTTCCGTTGACGAACTACTACTGCAGGAACAACTTGTTTCCGCATGTCTAACTTTCCTTTCTTTACTGAAACCATGACCATGTCGCCAATCCCGGCACTAGGCATTCGACCCTTTACCGTTCGTGATCCTTTGACAGAGATTATTTTTACTAGCTTCGCTCCGCTATTATCACACGTTGACACCACAGATTGTGATGTTAGTCCTTGGGTCATGCTTGCCTTTATTGCTTTCATTGCTCTACCTTAATAATTGTGTAATGTTTTGTTTTACTCATTGGTCTTGTTCTCGCCGTGAGAACTGTTTGACCTTTCTCAGCGTTAATACATAGTGGGTTATGCACCCGTATTCGCGATCGTCTAATTTCAAATCGTTCATATTTTGGAACTGGATATTTCCTAGCCCATTCAATAGTCGCTGAATGATGCGTATCTTTTGAAATAACTTTCCCCGTGATAAACTCTCGTTTGACTGCCATTTTCCCGTGAAATGGACATTTGTTATCTTCACATCCCTTTTTCGGTGCTTCTACATCGAATAATTTTTGCTTCATTTGATTCGCTCCTCTGGCCGTTTCAATAATGTTTTTCCATCAATCAGTTTACCATCTAGTTCAATGGTTACATTTTTTTTCATTATTGTTTTTGTCATTTTTTCTTGTTTGATTTTGATGGTGTTTTTGGTTTCATCAACAATGATGCCTTCGATTGCAACGTCACTTGGATTGGACGATTGGACAATTTTGACTTGCTTGCCAATCAATCCGCCAGTGAATGTTTTCCGTTTCATTTAATTTCGATTGTTTCCTCCGGAAACCCTAAATCAACCAATATGTCTCGTAATCGAACACGGTGATCACCCTGTAATTCCACCACATCATTTTTTGCTGTCCCTCCGCAAGCCAATTTTGACTTGAGTTGTTTGGCAATCATGTTGATGTTAGCTTCCTTCTTGATTCCGCTGACAATGGTATATTTTTTTCCGAATTTTCGTTTTTCAATTCTGACTTTAATTTTTTGTTGTTCCCGCGCGATTGTTTCACATACACACAAATCCGTGGGGAGTCCGCAATTTGAACAAACCGTTGACATGTTTTATTGATGTACCTCCTTTTGTCGTTGCAATGTTTTTATTCTGGCAATATTTTTTTTCATTTGCCTCAATTTTCCTGGGCTACTTGGACTTGACGCCGAAGCCACTAGGTTATTTTCTTTCATTAATTCTTTCCGTAATTCTTGTAATCGCGCTACTAATTCTTCATCCTGTAATCCAAGTAATTCTTTCATTGCTTTACTCATTGGATTCCTCGGTTTTTTCTTCCTCAACTGTCTCTTCAGCAGGAACTGGTTCTTCTTCAGATGCTTCTTCCTCAGCAGGTGCTTCAGTTTCTTTTGCTGGTTCTTCACTTTCCTCAGCAGGTTGCTCTTCAGCAATAGGTTCTGTATTTTCTTCAGGTACAACTTCACTTTCTTTTGCAACTTCTTCACTAGTCTCTGCAGAAGGTTGTTCTTCCGTAGTTTCAGCTTTTCCTTCTTGAGTCGGTTTCACTTCAGCACTTCTGATAGCTTCCACTTCCTCCGCTTCACTTGTATCTTGAGTGATTTCAACTTTTTCTTCTTGAACTTCTTCAACCGCTGGTCCGATAATCTCGATTCGATCTGGTAGTACAATGTTAGGCGGCATAATTTTAACTTTAATTCCAATAATTCCACTTTTTAATAATGCTGATCGGTGTGCTGTACGTACACCCGTTATGGCAATATCACCACACTTTTTCAAATATCCCTGGTAAAATCTCCAACTTTTCGCTCGAGATCCTGGAATTTTCCCGGACATGATTATTTCAACTCCTAACGCACCAGCGCGCATGATGTTATCCATCATTCGATGTCCCACACCTTTAAATCGTTGTGATCCGTATCTTTCAAGCATTGACACCATACGATCCGCGACAACTTTTGGATCAAGGAAAATATCTTTCACTTCAACAATTTCAATCTGCGGATTTTCCAGTTTGAAATGTTTCTTTAATTCCTTTGTTAAATCTCGAATATTTGCACCTTTAGATCCGACAACTAAACTTGGTCGGCTTGTTTGAATTATGATTTTTTCACCTAATGGAATCTTTTTCAACCTAATTTGACTTAATTCAACTCGTTTCAGTCTCTTTTCTATGTAATTCTTAATGTGCCATTCTTTGGTCTTCTGGTTGATAAATTCTCTTTCCATCATTGTGATTGTTCACCTTCTGATTCTTTAGGTTCTTCTACTTTTTCTTCAGTTGGAGCTGATTCCTCTTTAGGCGTTTCTTCCTTTGGTTCTTCAGCAGGAGTTTCATCAGCTATTTCTTCTGTTGTTGCTTCCGTCTCTTCAACTGGTGACTCAGCAGGAATTGGTTCTTCTACAGATGCTTCCTCAGTTGGTGCTTCAGACTCTTCTGCAGGTTTCTCTTCAGCAACAGGTTCTGCTTTTTCCTCAACAGATTCAACCACTTCCTTAGCAACGTCTTCAGACTCTTCCTTAACTTCCTCTGCGACTTTTTCAGCCACTTCTTCTTTCATACCAGTTTCTTTCAGTTCTTCTTTAACTTCTTGTTTGATTTCTTGTTCAACTGCTTCAGTTTTTTCTTGTACTGTAGGCACTTTTTCTTCAGCAACTTCAGTTTTCTTTTCTTCAACTTTTTTGTCAGATTTCTTTGGCTCTTGAACTTCTTTAACAACAATTTCTAAATGCGTTCTCTTAGTACCACGATTTCGTCGTCCACCTGTTCGAGGAGTTGATGCTTGATTAGCTAACAATTTAATTATTTTCAATTTCCCATGTAAGCCATGGAATTGTGCGTTTGCTTCAACACCTTTCACCAATTGCAACATTGCAGTTGCACTTTTCACTGGATACCGGCCAGCAGCCATTCCTGGCTTGTGACCCATGTCCATGTTAAATCGTTTGAAAGGAACTGCTCGTTTTTGTTTGGTAACTTCTTCAAGCATTTGTTTAGCTAATTTTACTTGCTTGTAACGCAACCAGTCACAAATCACAATACTTTGTTTAGTTGAAATGGGTACATTTCTACTGAAAGCTCGTGCAGTTCCTGGCATTGTTTTAGTAGTCATTATCGTGCGCTCACCGCCTTACTCGATCGAGTAGCTCCTACTCCTGCTGAACTATGACTTACCGACTTACGAGTTGGAGCAAATTCTCCCAATCGATGTCCAGTCATTTCAGCAACGATAGTTACTGGCATCCAATCTTTTCCATTATGAATTCTAAATAATGTTCCAATCATACTTGGAAGGATAATCAAATTTCGACAATGTGTTTTAATGTTACTCTCACCGTTTGCTACTTTCGCCATAACTTTCTTCTGCTCATCAGATATTCCGCGTGTTAAGGATCGTCTAATTCTTGAAGGTAATAACGGTAATAATTCTTTCAAATCTAACTGTTTCAATTCTTCCTCAGACTTTCCCCAGAAAGTCATTTCTTTCTTTTTACTAATCATCGTTTTCCTGTTCTCCTTGGTCTTACTTTACCAACTTTCCTTCCTGGTGGTGCGTGTTTAGGCGCAACAGTAGGTTTTCCTTTATGCGCAGACGACGTTCCACCGAATGGATGATCAACGGAATTCATAGATGTACCCGATACACTTGGGTATAATTTATTCCGTGCTTTCATTTTATGCCATTTTGTTCCTGCTTTCAGGAATGGTTTTTCTAATCGTCCACCACCAGCAACTTGACCGACACATGCGGTACATGCTGCTGAAAAAATCTTTTCTTTTTTGGATGGTAATTTGATAGTAACTCCTCTATCACTTTTCGCGAGGATTCTTGCAAATGTTCCAGATGATCGGACAAATTTTCCACCGTCACCCGGCTGCATTTCTATATTATAGACATACGTTCCTTCTGGAATATTTTTCAATGGTAAAATGTTACCTGGTTTCACTTCAACATTTTCACCTATAGAAATGGTATCTCCCTCAGCTACTCCCTGAGCAGCCACTGTTAACAATTTCTTTTTATTAGGATACGTTAATTCAATCATTGGCGCCGTGTGCGCAGCATCATGGATGATTTTCGAAACTTTCGCTTCAACTTCTTCATAATGATATTTAGATGGCCCTTTAAATTTATGGCTCGGACTCTTGTATGGTCCTGTTCCTCGTCCACGTCTTTGCTGTATAATTCTCTTACCCATTTTATGATTCCACCAACAATGGCTCTTTTTCTGTACATTCTTGAGATCCTACGGGATAATAGCCATGATTCCTATGAAAAGAATCAAATTGAACAGTTCCATCATCGAATGATAAGTACTGTCGGTATGATCTCCAACTCATGATTCCGCCACGACTTTCGTTTCTTTCAATGAAAGCGTCTTGTCCATTGATTTGTCCTTCATAGATCATAGGTCTTTTAAAACCGTGCTCTAGGGAAACTCTCACTTGGTCACCAATCACTAACCCATCAAGGTCTTGTTCACTTCCTACTGATTTTCTGTCTCCCATTTCTAAATCAACCCTAAATCCGCGCTTACATCAGATGCTAAGCTTTCTGGACTTAACTTCACAATTGCACGTTTTTCTCCCTTGAATGAATTTTGAACATTAACTTTCACAACTTTCACGTTGAACAACTCTTCAACTGCTCTTTTAACGTCAGCTTTCCGAGCTCTTCTATCAACCACAAATCCTAATTTGTTATCAAATTCAATTTGCCGAATAACTTTCTCAGTACTTAATGGATACTTGATAATTACATGTGAATCTAATTGATGTTTCTCGTTCATATGAATAAATTCTCCTTTTCTAACACATCTATGGCATTCTCTGTCCATAACGTTAATCGACCGCTTGAAGCTCCAGGAGCTAACTGGTCAACTCGAACTTCATGGACTTTCACAACATCAACACCAGGAATGTTCCCAGCAGATTTTGCCAGTGGACAATCTCCACCAACTACAACTAAAGGTCCTTTTCTCTTCTTATACTTCCGACTTCTCATTGTACCTTTTCCAGC
Organism: Nanobdellota archaeon; assembly: GCA_002687775.1. Next base: position 60,221 of record NZBF01000010.1, on the reverse strand, counting down.
ACGAACTTTCTTAACTGAAGCTCGTTCAAGTTCATTTTCAAGCTGTAAATTGCCAAATACATCCATGATATCTTTCGCTTTCTGTAATTGTTCAATTGCTGAATCAATAATGAACGGGTATGCTTCAGGAACTTTATGCCCTCTTGTTGCTACCAGTTCTTTGTTTACGCTGGCGGTAATTGCTGATCGTAATGCTTTCTTCCACTCTTTCTTGTTAATTTTTTGTTCCCACACCTTTTCAGATTTAGGACCGTGAGCTCGTCGTCCGCCTCGTGTATGCGGTGAAGTTGCTCCAACCCAATACATTCGCCGTCCACGTCGTGTTAAAATCTTTCGTGGATCTCGTGAAATTCCAAATCCGTATCCACCTCGATAATTTCGTCGTCTCCTACTTAATTTTGCAGAATGTCGCATTCCAGCGCCAGGATTTGATCCATACGGTTGCCTCAATTTATTTAAAACAGCACGAACTGCTCGAGTAATGATATCCGGTCGATGTTCTTCGTTAAACTGTCTAGGTAACTCTCGCTCACCCTTTCGTTCATTTTTCCCGCTTAGTATTGGAAGTTTCATTGGCTAATGTACGTGATTTCAGGCGCCTCCTTTGTCATTTTAACATCTGGTCGAATGGAATGAAGCATTGTGATTATTCTTCTGCTTGGTCCGGAAACTGAACCTTTCACTAATATGAAATTATTTTTCACAACACCATATCTCTTAATACCTTTCTTCTTGTTAACATCTTCAGGTTTATCTCCCACCCTAAGAATTTGTTTATTATACTCAGTTCGTTGATGATACCCCATTTTCCCAGGTAATGCTACTCGATAATCAACTCTTTTAGGAGTCCATGCCCCTAGGTTTCCTATTCCTCTTTGTCCTTTCTCAGATTTGTGACTTTTTAATGGCACGCCGTACCTCTTTGTCACACCCTGGAACCCTTTCCCAGTTGTATTTCCGTGAATATCAATACTATTTCCTGCAGCGAACACTTCAGCTACCATGATATCTTTTCCTAACTTTTCCTGTGCATAAGCTAATTTTTCTTCTTTACTCCCGCCTATACCTAATTCTATGATTTGTGGCTTTTTTCCACCAATTGTGGTTAATTTTGGATGAGAATGAACAAGAATTCGAAGATCGTCAAAATCTTCAGGCACTTTCGCTTTTTTATTTTTTGGTAATTGAATTTTTCGTTTAAGATTTTTATCGAATTGATCAGCAAGAATTTGAGTTAATTTTTTTGAATTTTTATAGAAGGAAATTCCCATAACGGTAATGGGTGGGCACTCAATGATAGTCATTGGCATTTGAATAGACATGCCAACGGTTAATGCTTTGGCACGATTATCAGTAACCATTGCATGAGTCATGCCGACTTTATAACCAATGAAACCTAAAGGTTTAGCTTCTTTCAGCACTGGCCAGGACCGTATTCTAGCATAATCACGTCTTGCCCGTTTCCTGGGCCAAAACTGCATACTTCCACGTCTCGGATTGTGTGCTTTTGCCATGTTCAATGCAATTCATTAGTATGAATTTTGCCATGTTCAGTAAAAAAGCCTTTTCGTGGTGTTTTGCGAGAAGCGTCGCCGCAACAAAACGCCTTTTCAGGCCGATGTTATTTACTTTCATGGCTGGAGAGGTGAGTTATTTATAAATGTTGTGGGTGTGAAGTTATAATGAGAAATAACAAGTGCTTGTGCGTAAATGACGGATTTGTGAACCAAAAGTAGAGATACGACCTGAACGAATGAAATGAGTGAAGTTGAGAAGCGGACTAGGCCCCGCACAAGCACTTTTAGAATACTCCTAAAATCTTGAGAATGAGAAATATGGCCGCAAGGATGACGAACGCGCTGGTTATGTAAGCTAAAATATCTTCCATAGTCACCCTACTTTTTTAATCCATTTAAACCTTTCGTCATATAACTTTATAAAAAAAAGGAATAAAACAAACAATATGTATTACTACAAAACAATCATCGGTATCTTTATCCTAGATGAGAATATGAACATTATCAAAGAGATTCCATTCAAGCACATTGATAAGTATACTGAAGAAGCAGATTCTAAATATGAACCATTACCTGAAGAATATCATCCAAAAATCTTAGAATTGTTAAAACAACCAAAATATTTCAAAGGATTCTATGAGAATAATGTTGCACTGACAAAACAAGGTATTAAACAGTCCGTTAATGAAGATGACCTTATTATACAGGCAATTTCTAACATTGAAGAATTAGACAAGATTTCTAACATGCTCACTAAACGTTTACGGGAATGGTACAGTTTGTATCTTCCAGAACTTTCAGAGAATCTTCAACACCATGAAAAGTTTGTTGAATTAGTTTTAGAAAAAAGTAAGAAAGAATTGTTGAAGGAACTAGAAACTGAAACAATGGGTGCAGATTTGAGTAAAGATGATGTTGATGAAATTATATTGGTTGCAAAGGAAGTTAACAATATGTATACGCTAAGGAAGAAGCATGAAGAATACTTATCAAGAGTCATGGAGAAATATTGTCCGAATGTAAAGGAACTGTGCGGTACTACTATAGGAGCGAAGTTGTTAGATCTTGCAAGAAGTTTGAAACGTTTGGCAACATTGCCAAGTTCAACAGTTCAACTGCTTGGTGCTGAGAAAGCATTGTTTAGACATATGAAGAATAAATCCTCGCTGTCACCTAAGTATGGCGTAATTTTCCAGCATCCATTAATTCAGAAAGTAGAAAGAAAAGCGAGAGGAAAGGCGGCCCGGTCTCTTGCTGATAAAATTTCTTTATGTGCAAGACTTGATTTTTTTAAGGGAGAGTTTAAAGCTCCCAAATTCCGAGAAGAGCTGGAGCAAAAATTCGTTCCCTATTCATAATTTATTGTTTCTTAAAACTTTTAATCAAACGTCCACTGGTCACTGGACATACGCGGACAAGGTTTATATTCTATTAATTCTAAATAATAAATGAAAAAGAGACCACACAAAACTCTTAACAAAAAGTTTTCCCCTACGGGTCGGCTAAAAGCCTAAACCTTTTTTGTGAGTTTCGCTCACGGCCCCTTTTTCTGGAAACAACTCCAAGTTTTAGAATACAGAAACTTAGAGGTAAAGAAAATGAACAAGATAAATTTAATGAACTATGTAGGTGAAAATTGGAGAGTTATTTTAAATGACAATTTCAGACAAAAATTGAAGAGAAAAATCAAAGAACAAAAACTAAAGATCAAAGCAATCTCTCTTTCGACTGGAATATCAATTGACTCCATTTGGAAACTTCAAGAGGGAAGAACTAACGCTACTTTTGGTTATCTAAAAATACTCTGCAAGAAATTGAATATTCGTGAAGAAGAACTTTATCAAAATATTGAGGCAATTTACGCTGGAGTTAAGAAAGCAGCATTCACATTAAAATCGATTACAGTTGATGAAGAATTCGCTGCTTGGTGGGGTGCGTGGATTGGCGAAGGCGATCATTCTCCAACACATGAATCGATAAGTATGACAAATTATGAAGTCAATTTATTAGAATTACACCTAAAAATGCTCAGAAAGTTTAAATTTCCAATAGATAAACCTCTTGTTGAAGTAATAACGAATAAACCAGGTGAAAAAGACATCATTAGAAAACGATGGTCAAAGATCCTAAACCTACCCAGAAAGCAAATAACATCAATAACGTACATGGAAAGAGCGTCGCAAGAAGGTGCCAGAGTGCAAGTCTGGAGTGCTGGGTTATTTAGAATTCTACATGCAATTGATGATAGAGTGAAAAGCATCATAAGCAAAAGTTCTTTAAAAGTAAAAATAGCTTACTTAAGAGGGATATATGCTGCTGAAGGGAGTGTAAGAAAAGTTCACATAAGAATAGGTATGAATGATATTAAAGAGATTACATTCATAAGAAAAATTCTTTTACACATCGGAATAAAAACAAAACAGCCCAATTTTAATAAGTGGAGTGGATCTCACGAATTATCAATTTACGGTCACGACAACATAGAAATATTTGTGCAAGTAGGTGGTTTTGATCTCCATAAAAAAAGAAAGCAAAGATTAGAAACTATGTTTTCTCAGTATGGAAAATTTCCATATCACGTGAGTTTTAGGAAAATTAAAAAAATTCTTGAGCAACAGAATGTAATTACCAATAAAGAGATTTCACAAATGTTGAATACTGGACACCAAAACGCAATGTCTCTAACTAGAATCTTTGTGGAAGAAGGAAAATTGATTGTTGATAGGAGTGAAAAAGAATTAAAGTATTCCCTGGCGACTTGATAACTATTTTTCTTCCATAATTTTATAAATACACTCCATTATTTCTTCATTCATGTCTAAAAAAATTAAACCACACAAACTCTTTGAAATTTACCAGGAAGCACGAGGTAAAAGAATTTTTACTAAATCCCTTTTCCCAGGAACTCCTTTCGGTGAACGGTTGGTAAGTGAAAATCATATTCATTACAGAGAGTTCGATCCTACAAGAAGTAAGTTAGCAGCAACTATCATGAAAGGCTGCACTAACATAGGTATCAGAAAAGATGACGTTGTATTATACTTAGGCTTATCACACGGATTTACTGCTTCTTTCGTTGCAGACATTGTTGGAGAGGAAGGATTAATCTTTGGAGTTGATCCTGCACCGCGTGTGGTAAGAGATGCCGTTTTCCTCGCAAATACGAGAACGAATATTATTCCGATACTTGCCGATGCAAATCATCCTGAAGAATATCAAGATAAAATTTGTCAAGCAGATATTGTGTACCAAGACATTGCACAGAAAAATCAAGCAGACATTTTCATAAGAAATTGTAAATTGTTTTTGAAGAAAGGTGGTTATGGTTTACTTGCTGTTAAAGCAAGAAGTATTTCTATTCGAAAGAAGCCGAAAGAATTGTTCACAGAAATTCGATTATTATTGGATAAAGTATTCACAGTTATTGATTACAAGGTTCTTGATCCTCTTGAGAAAGATCATTGTATGATTATAATAAAGAAATAAACTTTTATATACACCAACAATCTTACTTCACTTATGTCTCTCAGCGGTGAAGCTGCTTACCTGTACGGGTATTCAAAAGCATTAATGAAAATAAATAATAAATTACATTCTTTGAGTAAAAAGGCAGAGAAGCATAAGACGAGACATGACAAAGCAGATGATGAGAATAAACAGAAACATTATGAACGGCATAAGTCGACAACTGAAGATATCCAAGGTTTATTAAAACAAAGAAAAGAAGTGTTTAATTCGATTGTTCATCATCAATTCGAATTTGAACGTGCGTTAAAGAAAGAGCATCACCTATAACTTTTCCACTTTAATTATCTGCACAGGACACGCTTCAGCAGCTTCTTTATTCAATTCAACATCTTCTTCAGGAATTTCCAAAATTTCATTTCCTTTGTCATCAACTTTACTTTCTTTCAAATGTGATATTCCATCTTCATTCATTTCCCAGAATTCTGGCGCTATCGCTGCACATGCTTGACATCCGATACATTCAGGTTTAATGTGAGTTATTTTATGAGTCATTCTTTTTGGTTACTCTGACTTTTTTATAAAAGTTTAGAAAAAACAATCAGTATCTCAGTAATACTAATACTCTTATGAAATTCTACTCAGCCAACGCTTTCTCAATAGCACTTTTGTCAAATCCTACAATGATATTGTCACCTATTTCAATGACAGGTACACCCATCTGGCCAGATTTTTCAATCATCGCTTCACGCGCTTCTTCTTCTTCCACAACATTGAGTTCAGTGTATTCAATCTTTTTACTCTTAAAGAATGCCTTGGCTTTTTCGCACCAAGGGCAAGTTTCCGTCGTATATATTTTTACTTCTACCATACAAACCAAAAATTCTCAGTATTATATAAATGTTCGTTTTAACGATTCAATTTACCATCTCATACACAATCTTTTTAAAGACACCACGATTTTTGCTCTCAATGGCAAAGAAGAGAACAAGTGCTCGATTGAAAGTCAAGAAAAAATCTTGGGTACCGATCATGGCTCCGAAATCATTCGGAAATAAGGAAATAGGAGAAATTTACGTCGTTCAAGCAGAGAACGGTCTAAACAGAACTGTTCAAAGCAACTTAAGAGATATTACGGGTAACGTAAAAGATCAAAATGTTTCTTTAACATTTACCATTTCTAACTTGAAGGATAACAGATTGCAAACATCATTACTTGGCTACACACTTTCAAATACTCTTGTAAAAAGAATGGTACGGAAAGGCGTTGACCGGATCGATGAATTGTATACATTCAAATCGAAAGACGGAAGCGATGTGCTGTTAAAAGTTCTGGCTGTTACATTGCATAATACTTCACGGTCTGTAAGAAAAGCAATTCGTTTGGCATTAATGGAATTAATGAAAAATCATGTTGCTAACCATTCATTTGACGATTTGGTAAACAAAATAATTGGATATTCAATTCAAAGTGAATTGAAAAAGAAGTTATCAAAAATATATCCAATTCGTGAAGTATCATTCCGTGTGGTTTCACGGGTGAAGGGTTCACAGAAAGTAGCAGAGCCAAAGGAAACCCCGGTTGAATCTGAAACTGTACCTGAAGTAGCTAAAGTTGAAACTCCCGAAGAATCTGAAACTGTACAAGAAACAGTTCCAGCCGACGTTGCAACTCCTGAAGCAACACCAGAACAATAAGTATCCCTTTTCCAATGAAACTTTTAGCCTTCTCTGATTTACATGAAGATTATACTATTCTTAAGAAACTCATCAAACGAGCAAAAAGTAAAGAAATTGACATCATCGTGTGCGCTGGAGATTTTACTAGTATGGGCAGTGGTATGAAAAAAATAATGAATCAACTTGATACCATTGGTAAACCTGTGTTAATTATCCATGGTAACCATGAATCACCAGAACAAGTTGAAGAACTTGCAAAAAAATCTTCTCACATTACTTTCTTGCACAAAACACATTACAAATTTAAAAACATTATTTTCCTCGGCTACGGTGGCGACGGTTTTTCTTTGAAAGATCAAGAATTTAGAAAAATCGCAAGGAAATGGAGAACACAATTTAAAGATAAAAAAGTAGTTCTAACAACTCACGGACCAGCAAATGGAACCAAAATTGATGTTATAGACGGGCGACATGTGGGTAATAAGGATTACCGAGATTTTATTCACCGAACGAAACCTCTTTTAGCAATTTCTGGCCATCTCCATGAAACGATGGGAATTAAGCAAAAGATTGACGACACTATGTTTATCAATCCTTGCTGGGAAGGTATGGTTATAGAAATCGGATAATTTTATATAGGAAAACCTGTATCAAAATCATATGAAAAAAGTCCTCTTCATCTTATGCATTTTTCTTGTTGCATGCGTAGCACCAATTGAACAAACACCTAACAAGTCTGCACCTTCAATTGAACAGCTTCCACCGACGGACGATATTTTTACGCAGGAACCTGAACCCGTTGAAATTGAACCAACAGACATTCCCGTGGTAGAAGAACCTCTTCCAACAATATTTCTTGAAAATAGAACATTACATGGTGTAGGGTTTCGTGGGACTATTGCTCATACGTATGATGGTGGAGAAAATTGGATACTTCATGGTGATTGGGATACAAACACCGATTTTTACGGTACGTACTTTCTGGACGAAAAAATTGGTTGGGCAGTTGGCAGTAATGGTAAAATATTTCACACTATTAACGGAGTAGATTGGCAACCTCAAGTAAGTGGTACGGGTGAAATATTACGTTCGGTGTATTTCACAGACGAAAACAATGGATGGATTACAAGTGACGATGGAAGAATTCTTCACACAACTGATAGTGGAACTTCCTGGGGAATGATTCAGACACCTTCCTCTGACCCACTGAACTTTATCATATTTACGGAAGATAATGTTGGTTGGGTATTAGGTGATCGTGGAACAATATTAAAGACAAGCGATACTGGAAAAAGTTGGCGCATGCAGGAAAGTAATACAATCTTTAATTTACATTCCGCAACGTTCTTCTCATCAACTCTTGGATGGATTGTTGGAAGTAACGGCGTTATTCTTAAAACAGAAGATGGAAATACTTGGACTTCTCAGGAAAGTGGAACACCTAAAGATTTGTATGGTGTGTCATTTGTTGATCGAAAAAATGGTTGGGCTACTGGAGAGAGGGGAATAATTTTACATTCTAATGGTGGTAGTTGGTTATCTCAATATGTTAGTGTTGATTCAGATTTGTATGATATTCAATTTGTTGATAAAACTACTGGTTGGGTAGTTGGCCAGAATGGTAGAATTTTCCAAACCACTGATGGCGGTACAACATGGGATTCTCAGATAAGTAATACAGGATTTCATCTCCGTTCTATTGCTGTGTCATGAATACTTTTTCTACTATAATCGCAATACCTTTATCATTTCTTTTAATGTTTCCTGTATGCATTTCCGCTGTTCCTGCTGCCACTAATTCATTTTTCATATTCATTATTGCAACTGTTTCCTTTTCATTAAAATGATTCAATTTCACAATCCCAGGAATGGCAACATCTCTTCCATGTGTGACACTTTCAATCGCAGAATCTAAAATCCAAACTTTTGGCAATAATTCCACGGCTCGTTCAATGGGTAAAATGATATGCCGTAACAATTTATCATTGCCCTCTTCGGATAATGTCTTTGCATCTTTAACATCTTGCACTGAAGCCATCATTTTACTAAACGGTCCCACTTTAGTTCTTCGCAATTCTGCCATGTGTGCACCATCTAATTCTTCACCAATGTCATGCACCAATTTTCGGATGTATGTTCCAGCTTGACAATTAACTCTGAATAATACATCTTTCTCCTTAATTTCTATAATGTCCAATTCATATATTTCACGAGTTCTCTTGGCACGTTTGACTGCACTTTTCACCGGAGGCAATTGAATTATTTTTCCAGTAAATTTATCAACAACTTTTCTTAACTTTTGCTCATCAATTTCATTATGAAAATGCATGATTCCGATGTATTCTTTTGGTGCTTTGAGTAAGAATTGTACTATTCGTGTTGCCCTCCCAAGCGCAACAGGAAGCAATCCAGTAACTGCAGGGTCTAACGTTCCTGAGTGACCTGCTTTACCGATGCCCAAAGCTTTCTTTACCATATCAGAAACTTGGTGAGAAGTGGGTCCTTTTGGTTTATCCACTAATATGATTCCATAATTCATCAATTCTTCAGTTGACAACTCTGGCTTGTCTTGCTCTTTGACATCATGTAATACAACAATTTTACTTTTCATTTTTTCTCTAGAATAAGACAGTATTTTTAAGATTACTGTAAAGAATCGTAATACAATGAGGCAGCACCAAGAACAGATACATGTTTTACTTTGGCCTGTTTCACTTTCAATCGTGAAAAACTCTTATTGTATACATGAGGTTCAAGAGATTTCATCATTGAAGATTTAAAGAAAGGAAATGATTTTGAAATAGAACCTCCCAGAATGATAATTTCAGGATCTACAGAATTGACAACTATTGATAACGCTTTTCCAATATGCGCTCCAAATGAAGAAAATGCCTGAAGCGCTTTCCTATTTCCCTTTTTTGCAAGTTCAAACAACTCTTTCCCACTTTTCTTATATTCTCTTTCAAAATATCTCCCTGAACAGTAATACTCAACGTCCTTACCTAGGTACAAAATTTGTCCAAATTCTCCAGCGGAACCAGTATTTCCGTTGTACAATTTTCCGTCAGTAACTATGCCACCCCCAAATCCAGTCCCGAGTGTAATCCCCACCACACTACTTTGCTTGTTCCCTTTCCCAAAATATTTTTCTCCCAGAGTGAAACAATTAGCATCATTGTTTACAAAAATGGGAACATGAAATTTCTTCTCAAGAATTTTTTTTAAATTAACTTTCTTCCATGACTTAATGTTGACTGCTTCAAATAGTACTCCATTTTCAACAATGGCTGGTACGCCAATACCAATAGCTTTCACAGATTTCGTAAGTTGTTTTTCAATCAATCCAACTATTTGAGAAATCACTTCGCTTTGCGTACCTTTTGAATTCAATGGTTCAGAAATAATTCTGTGAAGTTTCTTATTCCTAACCAACCCAACGTCTATCTTTGTTGCACCAACATCAACACCTATTACAGCCATACTACAATTACTTGAAAGAAATATATAAATTCTACGTTAAGTACTGTGCTTTGTGCATCTTCTTTGGAACTATCTGAAACGGTTTTTTTTGATACAACTCTTCTTTTAAAGCAATTAATTTTTCCTGTGTATCCGACATGAATTCTTTGTAATCTTTTTCAACTTCACTCTGCACGTCACTGAACATGTCTTCAATTCCTCGTTGTCTTCGAAATTTATGCTGCAAAGTATGAGCGCCCAACTGAGCAACCAATTTCATCTTATCCCACATAGTACATATTTTCACTTTTCCTTTGGACTTAAAGAACATGAAATATGACCACATCTCACTTAACGATTCTTGTGTTCTGAAAGTGTGGAAAAATTTATGTACGTGTTTACTTGCAAAATGTTGGTGCATATCATTAGGTATTTTGAAATGTTTCCAGAATAGTTTTGTTGGTTTGTGAATTTTTTTATTTTTGAATGCTCTGCTTACTCTATTAATCACTCTCTTTTTCGCTAAGAAATAATCAACAGAAAATTCTGTCATTACGTGTGCAGCTAAATTCGGACTGACTCCCCTCCAGTACTGTTTAAATTTCCTTATTTTTTTCAACACCTTGTCACGTTTCCTGTGTACATATCCTTCCTTGTAATGATGAGAAAAATGATCAACACCAGCTGGCCGTTCACCGTGTAACACAACGCCAGCTCCGAACGGGAAATATTCTTGTGGTAATGTATTAAGAAATTGTAATCCTTCAGTATGAGTTCTGTGATGATCTATCGAAGCTACCCACGGAACGTCTGGTATGATAGTACCTACTATTAATTGATCTTTCTGCTCTCGTGATAATTTCTCGTTCTTGAAAGCTTTCAGTGCCAACTCTGCATGTGCTAACGCGTTCATGAAATAAGAATGGAATTATACTTTAAATACTTTTAGGAGAAATTATTGAGATTTTTCTTCAATAACAGGTTCTTCAGCTTGCGGTTCTTTTGCTTCTGCTTGCTCGGCTACAACTTCTTTAGCAACATCTTCAGATTCTTCTTTAACTTCTTCTGCTACTTTTTCAGCCACTTCTTCTTTCATACCAGCTTCTTTTAATTCTTCTTTAACTTCCTCTTTGATTTCCTGCTCAACAGCTTCAACTTTTTTCTCTTCAAGACTTTCCTCTTTCATTTCAGGTAAAGCTTTTTCTTTAACAGTATCTTCAACACTCGGTTTAACAGTAGCAACTTTTTCTTCCAATGCATGTCCGAATAATTCTGCTTTAACTTTATCATCTTCTTTGGTAACAGTTACTTTAACTTTACCTGGGGGATTTCTTATACCATGTTTCCATAACTCTAAATTTAACTTTTTGCCTAATGAAATGTTTTCAGATTTCATATGTTTAGCAAGAAATTGTCTTAACGCTTTGATAGCTTTAGGAGTTCTTTGATAAATAGGAACTTTTCGGAATTCTCTACGTAAAGGAACAGTGTAGGTTCGTTCAAGAATTTTAGCTTCAGTTTTCTTTGCCATTATACTTTCGTGTTACCTCTTCGCCATGTTCTCTTAATTTCAGTATGTCTGCTTGGATGTACTCGACGTCCAGCACCGTAAATTTTAAACACTGTCCAGAACGGTGCCCATTTTGTTTGATCAGACTTCTTGATTAATCTCTTCTTTTTTGCTGGATGTTTATTTCTAGCCATAACTTTTACAAAGTTATCATCAAAGGTGATGCGACATTCACTTCGTTCAGTCCCATATGACAATAGCTTTCCTCCATTTTATTCCGCTGCAACCTCAACAGGTTTTGTTTCAACAACTTCAGTTTTTTCTTCAACTTCAGGCGCTGTCACTTCAGGTTCAGTTTTTTCTTCAACTTTAGCTTCTTCTTTTACTTCAGTCTTTTCAACTTTCTTCTGAACCTTCGCTTTCTTCACTTTCTTAACAACTTTCTCACTGTCAGGATTTAATCGTTTAGCAATATCATTCATGAACGCTTCTCCTTTTGCAGTAATGATACGTCCTTTATGGACACCTTTCTCAACTTGTTTAATCATACCAGATGTTTCAAGTTGTTGTAATATTTTTCTAATAATAGAACCTGATGCTTTGAATTGTTTATTCGGCCTATGACCTCGGTTTTTATTCCCACCAAACTTGGTACGTAACTTCTGCGTACCAATTGGACCTAACCTATAGATACTACGTAAGATAGCTGATGCACGTGCGTACCACCAATCGTTACTATCTGGTTGTCTTTGCTTGTGATGTCCCGTTTTAACATAAACACTCCATTCAACTGGTGTGACTAATTTTTCCTTCTTTAATGCATCCGCTAATGAAGTAATGAACGCTTGCGGATCTGTTCTTAGTATATTTGCCATATCTTGGTCAGGATTTGAGGTTATTTATAAAAGTTCCTACAAGAATGGGATAATAGAAAATAAAGCATTTGCATACTGGGGGCCCTGACGACTGTAATAATAAATATGATGTTTGGAGTCGAGGCGCATGAGCGAACAAAGTGAAGCTCATAACCGCGCCGTGCCCCAGTTATGCAACTCATTATAATAAAAAACTACAACAATACAATTTTCACACCAGAGAAAACTTTATATACTCAGAATAATTACTTTCATGAATGGATGTTAAAAAAAGTTGGGTGTATACGAGTATTCTCTCATTATTCACTTTATTTGTTACATCTTGTGCACCAGGTGGTGCATTTCCAAACATCTGGCAAAAAATTCTTGACATTGGATCTTTAAAATTTCTTGGAATTGCTGGAGGCAACGGTCTTGTCGCTTTTGTTCGTATTTTAATCGCATTACTTATTTTCGCTATATTATTTGAAGTTGGACGGAGAGTATTAAATAGAAACACCGCTGGAATCATTTCTGGAATATTAGCAATTATTTCAGCCATTTTTATCCCAGGATCAATCTTGGCAGGAATCGGTGGAGCATATGCAACATTTTTCAGTATTGCATTAATCGGTTTACCAGTCGTTGGTGGTCTCTATTTGATTTGGAGAATTCCTGGAACTTCGCGTGGGGGTATAGCTTTACGTATCGTTATATTGACAATCTTACTATGGATTTTAATGGGGGTGCGCACTCACGCGCTAGCAATAATTTAAGATGACATTAGAACAAATAGCAGTGGCATACCTGAACTTTGTGAATTATGGTATTACTATAATTGGTATTTTAATTGCGTACAACATTATCCGATTCTTAATGGGTCCCGGTGCAGCTGATGCTGAAGTTAGTTTAGAAGCAGCTGGTGAAAAGATTAAGGAAGGAAAGAAATCTTGGCGGAAAGCTAGAAGGGCTGTGTCTAAAATGTACCGATATGATAAAGATTTGAAGAAAATTCTGGCTGACATTGACAAAACTATTGGTGGAAGTGCTTCAGGCGGTGCAACTACAAGAAATTTAGGCAAGATTGCTAAACTACTTGCGAAGGGTCGTGAAGAAATTGAGAAAGAGAACGAGATGCGAGCGTTCATGGATTCGGTTTCAAAAGAAGTTAACGCAGGTGGTGATGTCTCAGAGAAAGCTAAGTTGACAAGTGCTCACAAAGAACTTAGCAAAAATCTTACAGGGTTAACTGCTGACTATGTTGAATTGGAAACTGCCGTTGGGAAGAAAGATTGGAAGGAAGCTGGCAAGAAAGTTAAAAATTGTTCCAGCCTACTTGTACTAATAACGAGAGATATTCTTAACCTAGAAGCGTTGCAGAAGTAACTTTTAAATACGTACTTGCTGTTCTCATACGATGTCGAAGAAATTAAGCATCATTTTTCTTTTCTTACTTACTATTCCTTTTGCACTAGCAAACGTTTTTGACAATGTGTGGAGAAGAATAATTTCTTTTGGCAATTTATCATTCCTAGGATTTTCTGATGCAAGTATTGTTGCTGGCTTTTTGAGATTACTTATTGGTCTGTTAATCTTCACTGTTTTCTTTGCAGTGTTAACAGGCGCTAAACAATTCAAACTTTTTAATCGTGGGCAAGCGGGCATTGTTGCTGCAATTCTAGCCATTGTTACAGCGATATTTATGCCAACTGGAATTCTCTTAGGCATTGGTGCTGGGTATGGAACAGCTATTTCACTCTTACTCATCGGCTTGCCAGTAGCAGCAGTATTCTATGCACTCTTCACTTTACCTGGAGAACCTTGTTTTTGGCTTTTCATAAAATTCGTATTACTAACCATTTTACTTTGGGTACTCTCAGCAATAAAATATCACATTGGGAGGATTATCTAAAATGGTGCTTATCTATGAGGGTATCCACCAATTTATGGATTGGTTCATGGGAATTACAATTTTCCTAATGATTTTCTATTTAATCAGGTTGTTATTTTGCATGATGGGTAAATTATCTGATGATAAAAGTCCGAAAGGATTTGATGATTTGAAGACAATGTTCAAACGTAAAGCCGAAGATCAGGCTGATAAAAAGCAAAAGGACGAGGAGGAGAAAAAGAAAGACAAGAAAGAGGAAGAAGACAAAGAAGAAGAAGATGTTCCTCCAACACCAGTACCACCGCTACCACCACCACCTGTTCCACCTCCAACTCCAAGGGGGAAAGCAAGTGTTTATGGGATTATTATAAATAAGAAAACGAAGGGAGCTATACAAAGTCAAATCATCCTAACTGCAAGGGGTAGTCTTGTTGCTGACCTCATATTTAAAGGAAAGTATGTTTACAAGGTTTTGCCTGCAGGACCATATCAACTTGTTTCACAACCAAGTACTAAAGCATATGATACTCTTACAAAAACAGTCGTGCTTGAAGCAGGAAAAAGCACTCAAATAGATTTTGAACATACGAAACCTGATCGCCCTCCTGTTAAAAAAGATGAATTAACATTACTTTTTGAAGCTGCAAGAAAATTAAGAGAAACGGGTCTGTTTCTCAATGATGGCAAAAATTCTGATGCTGCAAAAAGTTTAAAGAAAGCTAAGTATTATGTCAATAAAGCTGCCAAAGCAGATGGTTTGGAAAAATATTGTAAGGATACTCCTCATGAATCAGATGCAGCAAAAATAAAACTTCAGATTCAAGGAATTAAAGTTGAGTTGCATAGAAAACCTGCAGTTGCATCCAACACTTCCCTTTTTGCTGACACCCAATTAAGCATAGGACTAATTATGGATGACTTAGCAAATCTTATAAAGAAAGTTAGCAGATTATAAGAAACTTTAAATACGACATTATCTCTCTTTTTGATATGTCAAAGAAATTAGGTGTTGGACTTCTTTTTTTACTCACTATTCCATTCACACTAGCAAACGTTTTTGAAAATGTCTGGAGGGATTTGATATCTATAGGTAACCTTTCATTTCTTGGATTTTCAGATACATCTATTGTTGCAGGTTTTTTACGATTGTTAATAGGAATACTTGTCTTCACTATTTTCTTCGCTGTTCTTACAAGTAATAAACAATTTAAAATGTTTAACCGTGGGCAATCTGGAATTGTGGCAGCCATCATTGCAATCATTGCAGCCATTTTCATGCCAGCTGGTATTCTCCTAGGCATTGGCGCAAGTTATGGTACTGCTGTTTCTTTACTCTTAATAGGATTACCAGTAGCTGCCATTTTCTATGGTTTATTTACCTTACCAGGTCAACCAAGTTTCTGGTTGTTCATTAAAATAGTTTTACTAACCATCTTGCTGTGGATTTTATCAGCAATGAAATATCACGTGGGGCGAATATTATGACAATCGTGTATCAAGGAATTCACCAATTCCTGGATTGGTTCATGGGAGTTACCATTGCCCTTATCATTTTTTATGTAATCAGATTACTCTTTTCCCTCATGGGTCATCTCCCAGAAGATAAGGGTACGAAAGGATTTGATGATTTGAAAGGATTATTCAAAAAGAAAGCGGTTGATCAGTTGGATGAAGAGAAGGAAAAAAAAGCAGTTGAAGCTGTCGATAAGCACGTTGGGAATGTAGAGGACGCTATAGCCAGTCTTGACCGGGCTTCCAAAACTCCTACTCCGGGTGAAGCAAATGATTTTGTTCAACGGGCAAAACACTTTTTGACGCAGTTGCGTGACTCAAATGTTTTATATACTCTCGTTGCTGGTAGTCCGTACGAGGAGGAGGCAAAGCTCATTAAGGCTGAGGTTGTTAAGCTTTTATCTGAACTTCAAAGCGCTGACCATACCCCGGACAATTTAGCAAATTTGAATAATAGGTTGGCCGCAGTGCATCAGAGTATTGAAATTCTCAAAAGAAAAGTTGCTGCCTACAAAAAGAAAACAAGAAAAGCGGTTGCCGCTAAATTGAAAGGCGTTGTTGAAAGAAAATAATTTTACTCATACACAAATTCATAGACTAATACACGCTCAACTTCTTTTGCTGCATCATATTCTGTTACAAAGAAATGATGTTCACCTGGGTTTAATTCCCAATGTTCTCCTCTTGTCAACAAATACAATGGAACATCTTCTCCGTTAATTGTTGTTTGCATTTCTCCTTCTTCAAATGCTTCTAATACATGTCGTAATGAACTCCATCCAATTTGTCCACCGTGGAAATGTCCACCATGGACACTTTTTGCATCAATAGAATATTCTAAAGTAATTTCTCCACTTACATCTCCCATCACTCGGGAACCTTTATCACAATGTGGCAATTTGTGGGTGAAATAAATATCTGCATTTCTGTCACCTAACCGTGTTCGTTCGGATGCTTGCCAGGCAGTTACATCTCCTTTTCTGCTTCTGTATTTCCTGTTTTCCTCGCCACTTGTTGTTCTAAGTTTTTCTTCAATGTTTCCTAAAGATTCACCTGATTCGAAAGGAATATAATGCTCATCGAACACTTTTCGAATTCCAGGTTCATTATAAAATCCTGGGATTTCCCATGTATTTAAATCTCCTTTGAGGGTAAATTGAACTCCGTTGCGCCCTTCAAGTAATGCACTTTTTTGTTTTTCTAAGAAAGTAACAGTATCTTCAAGATGTTCATAACCAGTTGTCATATCATGGTTACCCATTATGGCGTAGACGGGTGAGATGGCCGCGATTTCTCCAAAAATCAAAGTCATTTGTGTATAAGATTCATGTATTACTGGTGGTAAGGCAGTTTTCAATTCTTCTTCTTTGTCATCAACAGCAGTGCTGACAACATTTTTTTTTGATTCAACTAATGCTTCAAGTTCACTTTTCTCAGAAGCACTTAATTTACTTTCATCAAGTTGATCACCAACAATATGAGGTCTAACAATTTCCTGGATTCTTCGTTGCGCAGTGCCATATTCCTCTTGAAATTCTGGCGTTACGAGTATTCTCAAATATTCTTCATGCAACTTATCTCCCGTTCGATTTGCTCCGATTGGATTCGCTTCAATAAAATCACCAGTAAAGAATACTGCATCGATATCATTTGCCGGAAGAAAATCTCTAATTACTTCTAGTCTATCGTAATGATCTTGTACATCTGTGAAGTGTAATGCTCTTAATTCTACCATTAGAATTATCTGCTTTCATCATATATAAATCTTTCTCTTTTTAACTACTGGTGAGTTACAAAATAAGAATCAAGCAATTGCTACTTTCTGACCTAATGATTGACCAGGTAATCCAGGTTCAAATCGTGCTCGAACAGCACCTTTTCCACCATGTGGAGCGGTAACTTCACCAACTAACTCTTTACCGGCAGGAGATGTCCAGGTAACTTTCTTACCAACTAATTCAGCGGCTTTCTCTTTATTATCAACACCATCGACTACGATAATCATCTGGTAATGATTAACACGATGTCGTCCACGTCTAAAATTAACTACTACGCCTTCCATTCCAAGTTAATATTGGGGTTTTTTTAAAAAACTATCGGCAATAACAATGTGTTTGTACAACAGGGCACGCTGCTGGAAGGCTTCGTTCGGGAAAGCAGACACACTCACTTCGTAAGTGTGGGGAGACGAACTCAGGCAGCTCGGCTCCTGGTATCATAGAGAATATTACTGTCGCCAGGGCCCCTGTGACAAACACTATAACAACAACAGTATCCCATACCCAACAAAACAACCAATTGAAATAAACGGCATGGCTGGGTAAAATTTCTTCTCATCTCCTTTAATCAGCAACCCATAAAGAGCAATCGATGCACAAACAGGGATAATAAGTGTTTTCAAAAATCCATACTGACTCATCATGGCACCAGCAAACATTAATGGAAATCCAATATCTCCACCACCAAGCATTGCTGTTCGAACTTTCACCATCTTAACTTTTCCTTTTGAAGTTGGTTTAGCTGGTTTTCCTTTCTGCATTTGATAAGGAACAAGTAACCCAGCAAACACTTTCACTTCTGTTTGAAATTTAGCTAATGTAATCATATGCTTACTTTTCCATACCGCATACATGTCATATATAGAAATCAATATTAACAATACTGAAGCTGAAAATGCTGACAACAAGGGAACAAAAATAGCAGCCATTCCTCCATAAATAAACACTTCAGTTAAGTTATGCAAAATAATTCGCGGTCTAAATATTTTCAATCCTGCCAAAACTAAAGCAAGAATTCCAGCCCACAGAGTTGGAATGAAGGCATCAAAAGCTACTAGTAAAGCCATGAAGACAGCGAAGAAGAAAAATCCTTTCCACACCATGAATACTTTGAATTTTATCAATAGTAAAAGAAGACCTGTTCCAATAAGAATTCCAATAAGAATGGGTATGAACGATAAATCTTCCTCCACTGGCGGACGTTCACCGATGGCTAATTCTTTGTACACTGTTTCTCCAGTAGCTTCATTTACCCCTAATGTGTATTGTTGAACAATGGCTAATCCAACTATCTGCGCAACAAAAAAAAGAGCAAGAATAATAAGACTGACTTTGTGTGAATGTTTCATAGAGTAAAAGAACTGAAATCTTGCTTATAAACATTCGCATCCTTCTTAACAAATTCAGAAAACAATGGGATCTTGATAGGTACAGCGAATTTAGTAAACGTCGAAGTTACAATCGCCTCACCTTTATCCAAAGAAGCTATTGACCTGTTATCTTGCGATAAATCTTGCGGAGAACTTTCAATAACTGCCTGCCGTTCAGAATTCATTTCTATCCCTAAAATAATTTTGGTATTCATGTTCGCTAGAATGTTCTTTGGAATCTCTGAAGGCAGTTGCGTAATAGCTACTAGGCCAATCAAAAATTTCCGACCTTCACGAGCGATACTCTCAAATACATTTGAACCTTGCTCAAGAACTTTCTTTCCTAATACTCTAGGAGCTTCCTCAAGAACAATAGCAACAACTGGTTTGTCCGCCAAAAGTCCTTTATTCTTATACGATTTATACCGACGAAATATTTCAGACGAAATTAATGACCCGATTAACAATTCAATCGTTCCTGAAAATGATGAAGTGTCAATGATAACTGTTTTAGCATTTTCCAAATCTTTGCAAATATTGTTGATAGTATTTTCACCAGCAACAGCGTCAAACACTCCAGAGCAATACAATTGTTCATCACGAACATCAATGTTCATTAATTCCATTAATGTTCTTTTCACGACATCAAGTGTTTCTCTGTAAAACTTTTCTTCCGTTAACTGTTCACCACGAAGAATAGCAGATATCCACTGATCACCAAATCGCCGATAGTAAGCAGAAAGTGCTTGCCGTTGCGGTTCAGAAAATCCATACACACCTTTGAAATGTCCAGGTTTGATCTCTGATAAATTAATTTTCAAACTAACAGCTCCAACTGGAGGATTCAATGTATAATACGAAACTCTCTCTCTCTTCAAATGATCTTTTAATCCAAATTCATTCCGGCCGTAATATTCGTCGTGCGGGTCTAAAACGAGCATTCCACAATAATCCTTATCAACAGTATCCCAAAGAATACAAGACATCAAATTCGATTTTCCTTTCCCAGTTGTTGCAGGAATGAGAACGTGATGACTAAACACGTCCCGCCCAGCTAAAAAGATGTCCACATCCATCTTCCGAGAACCAGAACGTAGCTGTCCAATATGAAACGGATTCTTAGGTTTAGTAATAAATGACAAATCGTCAACAGTAATCTCACGAACTTTTGAAAAAAATGTTGGCAAACTTTTTGACGACCTGCTATCATTATTACTAACAAACAATACTGGTTTCAAATGTGCCATGTTATAATTTCGTAAATCATTATCTAAAAATTGATGCTCACTTTCTTCCAAATGTAATCCAGAAACCATCTCCAAATTTTGCTGACTAATTTGCGAACCGTACGTTAAGTCAATTGCTTGCAATAAATATTTCCCTTCGTTTGATTCAGCAACTAACAATTCTCCTATTTCGATATTCTCTGAAGATTTTTGCCTTATCAGTATCTTTCCATACTCACCAGAAATAACTTGTCCTTTAATCATACCCTTTAATTTTCTAAAATTCTTATAAGTATTTAGTTAATTCAAAATACATGAAAGAAAACCTTTATTAACCATCAAAACTTTCTCCGAATATGGCTAAAAAAAAGAGTAGCTGGTTATCAGCTGAATGGATTCTTAGACTTGGAATCTTTGGTAGTTTCTTGGGCCATGGTGTATTTGCGTTACAGGTGAAAGCAGGATGGATTCCTTACTTTGAAGCAGTGGGAATGTCAGCAAGTTCAGCAGCAACATTACTTCCACTTATTGGAATAATGGATATTATTGTTGCCGGTCTTGCATTGTTCTACCCGCTTAGAATTGTCCTTGCTTGGGCTGCAGTATGGGGATTATGGACAGCATTATTGCGACCTATTGCCGGCGCACCAATTTGGGATTTCATTGAACGATGGGCAAATTGGGCAGCACCGCTTGCATTACTTGCATTGCACGGATTTCCAAAGAAACTAAAAGATTGGTTTAAGGTGTAGAAACCGGGAAAATGTGAAGTATTTTCTGGGCTTTGAAAATCCTTTGATTTCCAAAACCTTTATTACTTCTTTTTCTTTTCTTTTTTTTAATGAAAGATCCTATTTGTGGAATGGAAGGGAATATCCCAGCACATGGTTTCCATTTTTGTAGCAAAGGATGTATCACTAAATATGAAGCTCAGCAAAATGGCAAGAGAAACAGATGGTTTCTTGAAAAATTCTGGATTGTAACATTTATTGTTTTAATTGTTCTTATTGCATCCTATGTTGTTCCGTTCTTTAACCCTGTATTTGACGCATTCATCGACTACTTAAAATTAATTTGGTGGGCAATACTTCTTGGATTACTTTTAGGAGGTATAATTGACCGATTCGTTCCACGTGAGTACATTGGGAAATATCTCTCACAAAACAAAAAAAGAACAATTCTCAATGCAACTCTTCTTGGATTTATAATGTCGGCATGCAGTCATGGTATTTTAGCAATTGCAATTCAGTTATATAAGAAAGGTGCAAGCGTCCCGGCAGTTATTGCATTTCTCTTAGCATCACCATGGGCAAATTTACCCATTACTGTGCTACTCTTTGGATTTTTTGGAGTGAAAGCATTATTTATGATACTCTCTGCTGTCATTATTGCGATTATTACTGGTTTGATCTATCAAGTCTTAGATAGAAAATGTATGATCGAGAAAGCACAACCAATAGATTTCGAAGATTTTTCATTAAAAGAAGATGCCAAAAAAAGATGGAAAGCGTATGCTTTTAATTTCAAAAAAGATTCAAAAAGTGTACTTGCGGGAATGTGGTCATTGAACAAAATGGTCACATGGTGGATTTTAATTGGAATGACATTAGCTTCTTTCGCTCGTGCTTTTGTTCCAACAAGTTTTTTCCATCAATACATGGGTGCAACTGCAGTTGGCATGATTGTCACATTAGTTTTAGCAACAGTCATTGAAGTATGTTCAGAAGGAAGTTCACCATTAGCATTTGAAATATTCAATCAGACCGGAGCGTTCGGTAATTCATTTATTTTTCTCATTGCGGGTGTGGCAACCGACTACACAGAAATAGGTCTCATCTGGAGTAACATTGGAAAAAGAGCAGCTATTTGGTTACCCATCATAACGGTTCCTCAAATTTTATTACTCGGTTATTTGTTTAACACGTTGCTGTAACTATTTGTAAAATTTCGCCAACCGATATTGCTGACTTTTAGCTGAATACGCATAAGGGTTTAATACTAACCCATCTTTCGCTGCGATAGTTTGCACTCCAGTCATTCTTTGCACATCTCGTGCAATCATGATAGGATCTGCTTTCAACATTTCTAATCCGAAATTCGTTAAAATTACTAATCTTGGTTGTACTCGTTGAATTAACCGAATGGCTCCAACCTTATCCAGCAAAGAACTATTATTTGCTTTATTATCAGGAATGGGAACAGATAATATCAAAATGTCAGTACCTGCTAATTCTTCTGCTAGTAATTTTGAATATTTCGTTTCAGCGATATAACTCAATGTGAAACGTGGACAATATAACTTAAATCCAATTGCATTATCATCATTCGCCTTAACTGAAACAGCATGTACTTCAACAACTTCAATACCAACTTTTTGTCCTTTTGGTAACAAGATAACTCTCTCTACTAATGATTGATGGAACGGTGTCAAATATTGTGTAAGAACACTCTTTGAACCAAGCACTACTCCTTTCCTATCTAAACCTGCAAGTGTCATTGCTTCAATCACTGCGTTAATATCATTGCAGAACAGTAAGTCTTGATGCGAACTTAAAATTGCTGTAGTGGCGCGTAAGTTAACTCCAAATTCTTTTGCTTTAACTAGTGCTCCTGGACCAGGATCAAAATGGAATTGTAAATCTTCAACTTGCAGAACGATTCCTCCACTGGCCCTTAATTGACGTCCATACACTGACACATCGCCAGCTGTACCTAGGAATATTATTTTTGACACTTGTACACCCCACCATATTCAGAGAATTGAGAGTTAATAAAGATTATTATGGTGGAAAGGTATTAACGTAATAGTTTGACAACATGCTCACGATCGATTTCTTTGAACTGCCTATGGGCAATGTCTGAAATATCGTCCCTTGTCATTCTTCCTGAACGGACATATCCTTCCAATTCGATTATATCCCAGGAAGTAATGTTTACGCCAACTAAAGAATTTGATAATTTCATATACCAATCTACAATGTCTGCAGGGACATCTTTTTGGAGCAACAATGTAAAATCGCTCATCCCAATACAATTATCATCTGCCTGCTCTTTCATGCTGATACCAAGTCGTCTCAAATCAACTAAATAAGCGTTGGCACGTTCCGCTGATATTTCTTTAGCATAAAGAGCAAGTGGTCCCGGTTCAGACTCTCGACCATTCCATCTATGTAATTCAGGATGGTATTCCAATGCTACTTCAAGTGGCATTTTTTCTTGTAAAATTTGGCGTGACAAATTATAGAGACCCGATCGCTTTTTTTCTGGTACACCTTGCGGATGATATGCAATTAATGTCTCATCAATTTCAGCAAGTCTTTCAAGACCACCATCTTGCTTGGCCATTTCTACAATCCAAGAATGATGAACGACAGTATTTGCAACTGCAGGTGGCACTGCGAGATTTCGTAAAACCTCAATCTCTTCTTCAGAAAGACAATCAACATATACATCTTCAGGGCATGCGATGTATTCAGAAGTCGCTGCATCAGGTTCTGGATGAAAAGGCTGAGAATCATCACAAGTTGCCAACGCTAACGCACCAACAACTAATGCAGAATACAATAAATTTCTCATAAAAAGGAAAACCCACATTCCCTATTTAAGCATTATGATACTCAAAAACAATTTTAGTACACAACCTTTATAAAAAACAACATCAAATTTTTATCATACAAAATGACTCAAAACGTACAACCAATATTCATCATGCCGGAAGATACCAAAAGAACTACTGGTAAGGATGCACAACGTAATAACATTCTTGCAGCGAAAGCTGTCGCGCAGACAGTACGAACAACATTAGGTCCTAAAGGAATGGATAAAATGATTGTTGATTCTATGTCTGATGTAACAGTAACGAATGACGGAGTCACTATTTTGAATGAAATGCAAATTGAACATCCAGCTGCAAAAATGGTTGTGGAAGTTGCGAAAGCTCAAGAGGAAGCTATCGGTGACGGAACAACAACTGCCGTTATTTTATCTGGAGAATTGTTAAAGAAAGCTGAAGATTTACTTGATCAAGAAATTCATCCAACAATTATTGCGAGAGGATATAGACTTGCTGAGGAACACGCTCAGAAATTATTAACTGGAATGGCTGACATGGTTACTTTGGAGGACGAAGAAACGTTGAAAAAAGTTGCTATCACTGCGATGACAGGTAAAGGTGCTGAAACCGCGAAGGAACATCTTGCTTCACTTGCAGTGAAAGCAGTACGAAGTATCGCAGAACGTCACGATACCGGAAACATTGTAGAACGAGATAATGTTAAAGTAGAAAAACGCGTGGGAGCACCAGCTGACAAAAGTGAACTTATTCAGGGTATTTTAATCGATAAAGAAAAAGTTCACGATGCTATGTCAAGTAAAGTTGAAAATGCAAAAATTGCATTACTTGACTTTTCATTGGAAATAAAAAATACTGAAATTGATGCAAAAATTCAAATTACTGATCCTAACCAATTACAAGCATTCTTAGATCAGGAAGAAAAAACATTACGTGACATGGTGCAGAAAATAAGAATGGCTGGTGTCACAGTTGTCTTTTGTCAGAAGGGTATCGACGATTTGGTACAACATTTCTTAGCAAAGGAAAACATTTTAGCAGCTCGAAGAGTTAAGAAATCTGACATGGAAAAGTTAGCAAAAGCAACTAACGGAAAAGTAGTCAGCAATTTGAATGATTTAACTTCAGAAGATTTAGGAAACGCTGGATTAGTACGTGCTGAAAAGATTGGTGATGAAGATATGATTTTCGTTGAACAATGTGTTAATCCGAAAGCTGTTACATTGTTAGTTCGAGGAGGAACTGATCATGTCGTTGAAGAGATTAAACGTGCAGTTGAAGATGCATTGGGTGACGTTGTCGCTACTGTAAGAGATGGAAAAATTGTGGCTGGTGCCGGTGCTACTGAAATTGAATTAGCAAAAGGTCTTAGACAATATGCTTCCTCATTACGAGGTCGGGAACAATTAGCAGTACAAGCATTTGCCGACGCTGTTGAAGTTGTCCCACGGACACTTGCAGAAAATGCAGGATTAGATCCAATAGATGTGTTGACAAAATTACGATCTGCAAATGAGCAGCATAAGTGGAGCGGTATTGATGTGTTTACTGGTGATGTTATGAATGCCATGGAAAAGGGTGTTATCGAACCATTAAAGATTAAAACGCAAGCTATTAGTTCTGCAGCTGAAGTTGCTGAAATGATTTTAAGAATTGATGACGTTGTTCTGAGTTCTAAGAATAACGGTCCTGCAATGCCACCTGGTGGTATGCCACCAATGGGCGGTATGATGTAGATATCTTAAATATTTTAATCAAACGTCCACTGGTCACTGGACATGTGCGGACAAGGTTTATATTCTAACTTTTTATTAGGTGATTAGTGAAATCTACAAATTTAGCCTACTGGATTGGTGTTGTTCAGACTGATGGTTCATTTGTTAGAAGGAAAAGAAAGAAAAATAAAACTTATGATTCTATTGAATTGGGTGTAGGGTACCCTTCTTTGGAAATGCTTAAAAAATTTAGAAATTTATCTCAAAGGGTATTTGGAGTGAAAGGACATTCTTGGCAAAGCAAAAAAAAGAGATCTCAAACTTACGGTTTCGGGGCAAAAGCATTGATACCTCTGTTTAATCAACTTGAGATTGAATTTTCTGACCCACCAAAACCACCAAAATGGATAGTTGACAATAATGAATTCTTTGGTGCATATTTGGCCGGAGTTATTGATGGTGATGGTAGTGTTGTTGTGAAAAGACAACAATATCCTCAGTGTCTCATTAGAATTTGTTCTGGATCAAAAGCTCAGAAATTACAATAAGAAATAATCAAATGTATGGATATTGGTGTTTCTCACACCATAAGGGCCGGAACTTCTTTTTTGAATGGAAGAAAGATTGAAGGAATCGGTCACGTAATTGAGTTTTATGTTTCACCAAAGAATTTTGATTTTTTTAGTAATTATGTTGTTCCTCATATAGCCATTGTAAGAAAAAGAGAAAAGATAGAAAGTTACATTAAAATGCGTAAAGAAAAAAGTGCCCGAAACATTTAAATAAAATCCAACGGTGGAAAGAATGGTTTAATGGCGATCATGGTGTATCGGTAGCATTGAAGCCTGTGGCGCTTTAGGGTCGGGTTCAACTCCCGATGATCGCCCTCTCTTTTTTACAAACATTTTAAATAAAAACTCTCTTTTTGAAGTTGTATGAAAAGCACAACAAGTGATTGTATTCATTGTTCTTAATTTTTATAGTGCTAACTTTATTCAAAATCTATATAAACCTCAAAAATTTAGTTGGTGGTATACATGCAATTAGCAAAAGGAGTGTGTGATATTGAACCAAGTGAAAAGATCTTGAAGAATAAAGTAGTCGACAGGCTAAGAAAAACGTTTGAACTGTATGGATTTTCTCCATTAGAAACTCCACTCATTGAACGGTATGAAACATTAGCATCTAAATTCGCTGCGGGTGAAGATTCTGATGCATTGAGAGAAACTTTCACTCTTCAGGATCAGGGAAAGCGACGGTTAGGATTACGTTTCGATTTAACAGTTCCTTTAGCGCGATTCATGGCAATGAATCCAACCATTAAGATGCCTTTCAAACGATTTGAGATGGGTCCTGTTTTTAGAGACGGTCCTATCAGAGCAGGAAGGGTAAGACAATTCTGGCAATGTGACGCTGACATTATTGGCAATTCTTCAATGTTAGCTGACGCTGAATGCTTAGCAGTGGTTGCTGAAGGATTTATCAAGTTAGACATTCCTGTAACTATCAAAGTCAACAATAGAAAATTACTTTCTGGTATTTTGACACAGTGCAATGTAAACAAGAAACAGGATGCTATTATTGCCATTGACAAATTGGATAAGATTGGGAAAACTGGTGTACAAAAAGAGTTAAGAGAACGGAAATTCACAAAAAAACAAATAGACGCAATTTTCACTTTTGTTTCAAGTAGAGCAACAATATCTTCATTAAAGAAAAAGCTTACTGATGAGGAAGCTCTTGAAGGAATCAAAGAATTAGAAGAAGTCTTCTCTTACCTGAAACAAATGAATGTTAAAGTAGATTTTGATGTTGCGTTAGCAAGAGGCTTGGCCTATTACACCGGAACTGTCTTTGAAGCGTTTGCTAATAAATCAAAAGTAACATCATCTCTTTCAGCAGGAGGAAGATGGGATGACATGATTGGTAAATTCATTGGTGATAAAATCGTTCCTGCTGTAGGATTATCTTTTGGCATTGTTCCCATTATGGAAGTGTTGAAAGAAAAAACAAAACTGTTAGAAAAAACAAAAACACAAGTATACGTCCTTCCAATAAAAACAGAAAATGAATGTTTAGGAATAGTGCAACAACTAAGAAAAGCAGGAATCAATTCAGACATTTCTGACAAAAGTATTAGCAAAGGATTGGATTACGCTGATGCATTAGGAATCCCTTACGTTCTCATTGTTGGTAAAAGAGAATTAGCAAAGAAGAAAGTAACATTGAAAAATATGAAAACTGGTAAAGAAGAATTACTCACGGTAAACCAGGTAATTAAGAAATTATGAAAGATGTCGTTAAATGGATTGGAATGCTGGTACTTGTTATACTTATTCTGAATTTAATCTTATTCGCGTTAAGAATAATCACTGATATTATCTTTTGGGCAATTATCATTCTTGCTGCGATTTTTGCGTATAAGATATTACCTCGAATGAAGAAGTGAATTACTTCTCCCACTTACTACCCATATTTCCTTAACTTTATTGTCAATTGTCATTTTATCCAGACCCTAAAATTACTTTGAATGTATTCTCATCATCTAAACTTTGATATTCGTTAAATCCTTCACCAATCAAATATTCACGGCCACTTTTCATGCGTTCATCCAAGACATCTGCAAAATCGTAAATTAATCCCTTGTTATCGTTAATAGCATTCCGAACAAAGAGCATATTCATCACATCTGCGCCATCGCTACGCATTTCTTCTTTGATACTTTTGTCTAATCTTTCCAACGTCCCGCCAAAACCAACTGCAAGGGGAATAAATGTCCAACGTTTAGGCAAATGAAAAACTGTTTCTGCTCGAGCTCCACTTCCAAGCAATAAATCTAAATCTAGTTCTCCAGGTAATTTCTTCCCTCCTTCTTTTAACTTCAAAGCATTTGATTCCAATTGTAGTCCACCCACCACATGTCCAAAAAATTTAATGGTATACAAATTTCTACCAAATTCAAACAATTCATAACCAAAAGTAACGTCTGCTTGATAATCTCGGGTGTGCTGTGTACCTTGCTGCTTCAGTCCGGCAACCTTTAATTCTTCTTCAGAAGTACGTGTTGTTTCTTCCTTTCGAAATCTGAACTCAATTAAGTACCCATTGAGTCCCATGGCAACACTTCTATTTTCATACCACCTATTATTAAAGAATGTCGTTCCATATTTTAGAGCTAAATTCAAGTGTTCTTCTTTTTGTTTAACTTCTTTCGTTACTATTTCTTTTTTTGGCTGCTCTTGACCCAAAGCTGTCGCAGGTGCGAATGCAATTGCTGCAGCAAGAACTAGTTCCCTCAGGCCCATGTATACTTAGGTAATGTATATAAAAAATATAAAGATTTAGTAAGTCTACCAATCATCACGTCCTAATACGGATATTCTTTTCTTCAATAATTATTAATGAATTCTTTGCACGTTCCAAAGGAACTTCATTCATGAAATTTTCAAATGCATCTATAACAGATAATGTTCCTTGACTTTTCAATTTCAAAACTATTATTCCTGGATAATTTGAGGGAGGGTATGCCTGTACGTTAACAAAATCTTTGTCCAATGTAATAAGAATAAAGTTACTTTTTTTACAAATTTTGAGTAATTCTTTATCATTAATGCCGGAAATATTTTCCGAGAATACGCTACTTACTGTGTGGTCTTTTCTTTTAATTAATCTAGTCAATGGAATG
This sequence comes from Nanobdellota archaeon, assembly GCA_002687775.1. The sequence goes on along the minus strand of NZBF01000010.1, from coordinate 30,988 downwards.
GGTATATTTTCATCTAGTTTGAAATGCATTGTTAATGAGCAATAGGTAGAATTTCTTCTTTTGCAAGGATAGCAGCGTATTCTAGGGAGGCTTTAATATCTTTTTTCGTTAATGTTGGGTAATTTTTGATGATTTCATCTACTTCGATTCCTTCAGCAAGGTTATCTAAAATAACCGATACCATAATCCTCGTTCCTTTGATACAAGCTTTGCCGTGACAGACATTTGGATCAACTGATATTCGTTGTAATGGTTCCATATCATTCTAGAATTGGTTAGTTTATTTATATTTTACTGTTTAATTCTCACCAATCATCATCTTCATGTTTCGTATAAACCAACGGTTTATCTTGTACAATCATCGAATGTTCAAACTGTGTAACCATACCGCCAGAAATTTCAACCAATGGCGGGTATTCTTTGATAATTTCGCTTCTTTCTAATTCCCTCAACCCTAATGCAGCAGCGCCAGGACCTAAAGTTCGAGTCAACCAACGTGTCGTAAATGGCAATCCATTTTGTGATTTCACTTGATCTAAAATTTTTCGTGCATACGGTGAACGAACACCACGGTTACTTTCAACCATAAATATGGACGCCTTTCCTTTCTCTTTAATCAACCCATCACCATTGGTCACGAAAGGTTCAATAGCAATTTGCCATCCTTCTTGTAACTCTTTCTTATCTTTTGTATTAAATGAAGGTATTGATGTTCCTGCATGAACAGTGTATGGTGCAAGTGTATGTCCAGAAAGATTTTTTACTGTGGTAAATCCTAATGCTTCCGCTTCAGATAATTGCGCTTCTCCAAGTTCCCATAATTGGCGACCTGGCTCAACTAATTTAATGGCAGCTTTTAATGCATTTTGAGATGCTTTAATCATATCAGAAAATTCATTGGAACCTACCTCAACCGTCATGGCATTATCTGCAATCCATCCGTCAATGTGAACTCCAATATCAATTTTTATTAAATCTCCTTCTTTCGAAACTGACTCATCATTTTCTTCAGGGCAGTAATGCGCTGCAGTATCGTTAAGTGCCATCTGTGCCCAAGCGATACCCCCTCCTAATTCAAGAATCTTTTTCTCACAATAATCCATTACTTCCACGAATGATGTGCCAACAACTGCCAATTTCTTTGCACCTTCCCGTCTAACTTGAGCAGCTATTTTACCAGCCTTGATACATTTTTGAATAGTTTCTTGATCCATGTAGTTTATAGAATTCAAATCATATAAAAATCTTTACAACGTCTTCTTATAATCTTCAATCATTTGACGATGATCAAACGCGATGTCTGAAGGTAAATTATCCAAATAGAACCATTGAACCTCAATAACTTCACTCGGATCAATACTCACTTCCCCTTCAGTTTCAACAATGTAGCAATGACTTATTTTCTGACTTCCATCTGAATCTCGTGAAGGACTTGAATACACACCGAACAATTTCACACTTTTAGAAACTAAACCAACTTCTTCTTTGACTTCCCGTACACACGCTTGCTCAAGAGTTTCATCCCAATCAATAAATCCACCGGAAAATGCCCACCATCCTTTCTTTGGATTAGTCGCACGTTTCATAAGTAATATTTTTTCATCACGCATAATAAGAGCATCCACAACACTATATCGAGAATTATATCTCATGCAGGATTTACAAAATGATCCAGTAGGAATAGAACCTTTCGGATGTGCAATAAAATCTTCATGACTCATAATTCTTTCAACCTCAATAATGTTTCTTCAGGGTTCTTCACAGAAATACAATCAACAATTCTCAAAGCAGCATAATCATTCCCTCCCGGGTAAATTTTGTCACCAAAATAAATGACATCCTTTGCATCGTAATTATGGAATGCTAAAAATTCTCTAATTCCTTTTTCTTTATCTGTTCCTTTCTGTGTGATATCTACTGAAGTAGTCCCACCAATGTGAATGTCAAATACTTCAGACGATAAGAATTGCCGTAAATACGTTACCATTCGTTTTCTTTTATTTCCATCTGGATCGTATGCAGCTTTCACAATGGATGGTGCATTTCTTCCTAACGTTGAAAGAGTAATTTGCGACCCCCTATCCATTATTTGATCTTCTCGTGAAGTAGCCGGTTCTAAACTAAACTCTTCAATCATGGAATTGACAGCACTGAAAATAAGATTTTTCTGTTCACCAGTTAATAGTTGACTATACTGCTCTTCCGTTAACCCGTTCTTTACATATGTGTAATTGGTTCCAGTAGCTCCCAAAATATGATGTTCCTCTTTAACTTTTGAAGAAATCATTTTCATTAAATTTTCAGAATCTGTACCGCTAATAAATGCAAACGTGTAACCATTCTGAATCATTGTTGAAATTTGTTGCGCCATTGGTTCAGAAATTAATTGACAACTGTCACAAGTAGTATCGTCAACGTCCGCCATGATTATTTTTTTATTTTCAAAATTAATTAATGGTTGGAAATAATTGTTAGCATAGTTATACTTCTCTAAAGTATCTGTAGGCAACCATTGTTTATCATGCACAAAAGCGGAAATTTTTCCTTCTGAAGCTATCTTTTCAAAACAATCTTTTTCAATAGATGATTTACCTTCTGGTAACATCTCCAATACTTTCGGATCAACAATAAATCCACCAGCGTTAATTAAATTACTTGGTGCATCTTCTCTGTTTGGTTTTTCAACAAAGGAAACAATGGTATTTCCATCCAACTTCGCCACGCCAAAATGTTCAACATCTTCCCGTGGTGTTAATGTCATTAACAGGGGAGCGGAAGTCATTTGATATTCATGAATCATTTTGTCAATGTTAAGATCCATCAAGTTATCTCCCCAAAGAAGAATGAACGGGTTCTGCAAATTTTTTGACGCTTGTTTAATAGCACCGCCAGTTCCTAGTGGTTCATCTTCAATGGAATAGGTAATATTCACACCAAATTTTTCCCCATCTCCAAAATACTGTTGTATTTGTTCAGCTTTATATCCAATTGAAAGAATTATGTCAGTAACTCCGTTATGTTTCAAATTTTCAATGAGATGTTCAACTATCGGTTTTCCTTTTATTGGGAGAAGTGGTTTCGGCGTTTCTTCAGTTAACGGACGTAACCGAGTACCTAATCCACCGGCCAGAATAATTGCTGTTACCATCACGCATCACCTTTTTTCGTCACCATCTTTTATGAAATGCTTTTATTTCATTTTATAAGCATTGTGGAAAAGGGATATGGATGAGAAAAATAAGTTTGTTCAGTTAGAAAATCATCTGTAATGAAATCTCTGCTTAGAATTTTTAAGAATCAGTCCACTGGTCACTGGACATAGAGACGGAATTTATATAGGAGCACGTTCTCAAATAAAGAAAAAGAGACCACGCAAAACTCTTAACAAAAAGTTATCGGCTAATACCAAATACTTTTTTGTGAGTTTCGCTCCCTGACTCTTTTTCTGGAAAATTCCACGTTTTGACAAAGCAGAAAACGTGGAGGTAAAGAATATGATATCTGAACAGATGGCAAGAATAATCGCTAAAGTGGGTGGTGATGGGTACCTGGGGAAACATCAAATAATGTATTTCAACAAGTGCTCAACATTGATGGAAGAGTTCAAAAATGATATCAAGAGTGAATTTGGAAATAGAACTCTATCAGAAGGATTAATGAGTAGCGGAACACCTTACATTTCAATTCCTGGTAAAGATGTCGTTACTATCCTTTTAGGATACCAAAATAGTTACAAGAGTCAAGATATAACGATTCCTAAGAGAGTTATCCAAACAGGCGGTATAGCATTAAAGGAATTCATTCGCGCATTTTATGATGACGAGGGTTGTGCTGCTTTAAGATTAAATAGGAAAACTAACGAGTGGAAAAGAAATGTTACAATTAGTTCAAATTCCCGTAAGATTCTTATTCAAATCAAAGAGGAATTATACAAAGTTGGAATAATCTCCAACAAAATAATTAGGAATGATCCCCTGGGCAATAGGGATAAAACATCCGCTTTAAGTGTTACTGGTAGGGAAAATTTCATTCTTTTCAAAGAAAAAATAGGATTTAAGCATCCAAGAAAAATAAAAATGCTTGATCTCATTATTGAAAGTTACACGGCAACCTCTCGAAAAAAGGAGAAATTCAACAAATTTAGAAAAAAGGTAAACAAACTAGTTATTTCAAAAATATAAAAGTGGACAGCTTACCAGATTTCCCGCGCAATGCAGTACACACCGGTACGGAGCCAGTCTTAATTGCCGTGTTCGAAATGGGAACGGATGAACCCCGGCCCTATGGCCGTCCATAAAGCAAAATACTCAGTTTTTTTATAAAGATTATGTTTTATTTGAGTAAACCTTTATATAATTCTAAGAAATCATTTTGATTATGAAAAGAGGTTTACTACTAATTGTTTTCATTATTCTGGCAGTGAGCGTTATCGCTCCACCACCACCTCCTCCTCCTACACCTGGTGGTTTTGGTGGAAGTTCTGATACAACAACTACGAAACAGACTGCTCCAACATCTACCCCTCCATCTTTTGATGATGAAGAAGATTTTGAGTTCGAAGAAGAAGAAATGGATATACCTGTTGGTACCATTAATGAACGGGTTGCTGTGTTGGAATCGAAAGTTAAAGATTTGCAATCACCTTCATTGTTAGTATTGGCACTTCTTGCTGTCAACTTGGTATTAGGCGCTGCTGTTGTGTATTTGATGTTTAAGAAACCACCTCAAGTGTAACTTATTGACCAAAACATTTATATAATTTTTTATACTTTTGTATAAAAATGTATAACTTTGTCTTTGATGCTGATGCTTTGATAAAATTAGCTCACTCAGGTTCATTAAATATAATCTGTAAAACATTCCAATGTGTTACAACAAGTGAAGTGAAAAGGGAAGTTGTTGATGAAGGCAAGAAGAGGTTGTACTCTGACGCAGAAATAATTGAAGAGTTAATTGTAAGCAAGGCACTTGAAGTGAATGAAGTGAGTGGGGATACCTCTCAACGCCTTGGCAAAGGAGAAATGTCGGTTTTTAGTTTAAGTAAGAAGATTAAAAATAGTATTGTTATAAGTGATGATCGAACATTTATTAAATTGTTGGAAAGAGAGGGAATTGATTTTTTAACCCCAAGTGATGTCATTATTTTGCTCAGAGAAATAGGCAAAATAACAAATAAAGATAAGGACAAATTTGCAAATAATATCAAATCATTTGTCAGTGAAAAAGAGTATAAAAAAATCATGGAGGAATAAAAAAATGGCAGTTGTCTATCCGTTGAAACTGAAAGAGGAAATTATGCCTATTATAGAATTGAAAAGTAAGGAGGATCACACAAACAAATCAATAGTTTTGAAACAAATGATTTATCAAAGTCTTGAAGATTATGTCGTTCGACTATGTTCCCGTGGACGGTTATCTGTCGGAAAAGCAGCTGAAGTACTAGACATGAGTGTCTATGATATTCACAGAGTTGCCAGAGAAAAAGGATTGTCATTAACGGCTTCTGATGAACAGAGAGCGAAAAGTCGGAACGTGTTGGATAAATTGGTGAAGAAAAAATCATGATGTCGCTTTGAATATCCAAAAAGTTTAAATATGTGTTAACACATAAAACAAATAGTTTGGAGGTACACAGAAAATGGTTAATATGACATTATCAATCCCTGAGGATTTGCATAAAGAAATGACTGCTCATTCAGAAATTAAATGGAGCGTCATAGCGCGCAAAGCATTTGAGAACAAAGTGGAAGAGTTACATTGGATGGATAAAGTGGTACAAAATAGCACATTCACCAAAGAAGATGCTGAAGAAATTGGTCATAAGATTAAGCATGAAGTGGCAAAACGATTCAGATGAAATTAGTTGTTGATTCAAATATTATTATTTCAGCATTAATGAGAGATTCTACTTCACGTAAAATAATCAATCATTTTTCTGGTCAATTGTTGATCATTCCTTTCTTAGAGAGTGAAATTCATAAATACAAAGAATTAGTAATGAAGAAAGCAAACATATCTGAAGATGAGTTTGATCTTCTTCTTCAAAAACTTTACAGGAAAATGGTTATTCTAGATAACAGTGTTGTGTTATCAAAGATGGTAGAGGCTGCTGATATAATGGATCAGATAGATCCTGACGACACACATTTCATTGCAGCAGCTTTGGCTACAAATTCGGACATTTGGTCTGACGATAAACATTTTGAGAAACAGGATGCAGTTAAAGTTTGGAAAACACAAGATTTATTTGAACGGTTGTAATCCGATAGTTTTATATACCTTCTTCTTCTTCTTCGTTATGAAAAAGAAGACGGTGTTGTTTACGTTCGTTATTTTACTTGTTTACAGTGTTTTCTTATTGGGTTGTGTACAGGATTATTCTGCTGATGAGAGTGAACTCACACCGCCAGAACCCCCCTCACTTTCCAAGCCGAAACAGGCTTTGGCTGGAAGAGGATATGATGTTGGTCCTCAAGGAGAGCTTACTTGTTACAGTCCTGGGCAGCTGGAGGCATTCTTTGCGGAGCCAAACACTCTGTCACTTCAGATTTCTAGGGGAATGTTTATAGAAGGTCAGAATCCCACCATTTTTTCGCGGGATGATAACCCTGATGATATTATTGTTCCTGTTGGGGTTGATTTATTGCTTAATATTTCTGACAATAATTATGTCTTCAGTGACGCTTTTTATCTAAAAAATTGCGAAGATTGGGAACCTCTTGATTTTTTCCCAACAGTTATTGGTGGAGTTCCCAATAGTGAGTTTTTTGGTGAAACCAACTTTTTGGAGGGAGTTAATCCAAACCTTCGGGTAGCCTCATTTAACAATAATATCGACTTTCAACCAGGAACCAGTTTGAGCATTGATGATACGTGGTCCAAGGAAGGTACGCACTACATCGGTGTCTTTGCATGTGACTTGATTGGTAATCAATTCAATTGTCCGAATGACCCTGGTAATCCAGGTGGTCCTAATGAATTTATGGTTGCTCAGTTTCGTGTTGATGAAACCTGCAGTGATGCCGTGCAAAATCAAGATGAGACCGATATAGATTGTGGTGGCGTCTGTGGACCTACCTGTCTGGAGGGTGATCTCTGCAACATTGGGGCTGATTGTGTTTCCGGTATTTGTGGTGAAGATTCATGTGCTTTTCTTCCAGCTGTTTTAGGACCCGCAGCCCAGGAAGCTGTTGCTTATGTAGGAGGAAATGATGGTCTTATTCTTCGCTTTGATGGAGAACAATGGCAACAAATGAATCCCGAAAATCCTCGCACAAGAGATATTTGGGGTACGGGAGTCAATGATGTATACTTTGTGGGAGGACAAGGGGGCATACTCCACTACAATGGAAATCTTTGGGATTCTACTGACATAGACGACCGAGGGTATGTACAGAGAGTGTGGGGTACAGCTTCTGACAATGTCTATGTTACTACGGGGAATAGCGGAAAAATAGTTCATTATGACGGTGCAGATTGGCAACTTGAAAGAACCGGCCAAAGGTTTGTGAAAGGAATTTGGGGTAGCGGTGCTAATGATATTTACATAAGCGGTGACCGAGGAACTATTCTTCATTTTGACGGTGAAGCTTGGTCACAATTGCCTAGCGGAGTCCCTAAAAGCATGAGTGATATGTGGGGTACTGCACCTGATAATATTTATGCGGTAGGTGAGCATGGAACAATATCTCATTTTGATGGGAATGCATGGGCTAGCATGGATAGTGGAGTTGTTCTTGCTGGAAATGGTTACCTGCAAGGAATTGATGGCACTGGTCCTCAGGATATTTATGCTGTTGGTGACGTGGGTACTATCATACATTATGATGGTGTCGACGATAATGACGATGGTAGCTTGTGGGATCCGATGGTGAGCGGTACAGCTAGTAGTTTGAATGGTGTGTGGATACGAGGCGTCAATGATATATTTGCAGTTGGAAATTCCGGGACCCTGATTCACTATGATGGCCAATCCTGGGAGTCAGTTGATATTGGAACCGATAGGCATCTTTACAGTATTTGGGGTCCTCGTTTAGAAGCATTTGAAGCACCTGAAGGATTGGCTCCGTTGGAGTTATGTGGATTAGGCGGTTTCGAAGTCTGTGAATATTCCGAATATACTTGTGAAGATAGTGGATGTTGTGAGTTCTCCACCGTTAATCAATGGGGAGAGCCTGAAGTATTAGAAGAAGGTTGTGAAGGTGATGTGTATTTTAATGTTAGTTCGACTGAGCAATGTGGTGATGTACGGCTTGAGTACGATTGTTCTCTTCCTGCTGCTCCCAACGAAGATCCAAACGCACGAAGGGGAGAAGGGTTTACCTGTGTTGAAGGTTTCCAAGGATGTAGTCCCACTCCTGAATAATTCTAAATTTCTGTTTAGAAAACAACAATCGGCATAATTCTAAACTTTTATATACCCCAATCCATTAATATCATAAAACAATGAGGTGTTTATGATGAATAAAAAACTAATGATTCTTTCAATGCTAGTTATTGCCGCATTTGTAGTAGCTGGTTGCGGAACAAAAACAGGGAAAGTTATTGAAGGTCTTCAGGAGGGAGAAGCTCAAGCTGCAATGGATGAGTGCCTGGAGCAAGCAAATTGTGCTGATTTGCAATTAGCGCATACAGCATGTCTCGCTGGTGATTTTGATGAGGAGCCAGAAGAACATGAAGCTCCATTAGGTGATGACGGTGCACACGCTCCAGATGGTGCAATGGGTGATGAAATGCCTGCAATGGACGACAACATGGAAAACAATATGAATGGTGCAGTTGTCTTTGAAGCTGAAGATTGTGAATCCATCTTAGATGAATATAACGCTTGTGTTGCAAGTTGTGAAGAAGAAGTTGGTGCAGCTGCAATGGGTGATGGTATGATGGTTGACGATGGGCAGCATGATGGTGCAATGGATGATCGAGAAATTGATAACCCAGCCGATGTTGAACCTGAAGCTGATCCAGAACCTGAATATGAAGGTGGTGAAGCTGAAAACCAAGAAGCTCCTTTAGGAGACGATGGTGCAAACCGGCCTGATGGTGCTGAAGATGGAAACCAGCAAGGCGGCGATGACGGAGCTAATCAACCTAATGGAGGAGGATATTAAATCCTCTCTTTTTTTTTCTTTTTCTTTTCTTAAAATTCACAACTTTTTTAAACTAAATTTTAACCCAAAGTACTATGAAGGTGTTGGTGACAGGTGGTGCAGGGTTTATTGGATCCCATGTGTGTAAACTTCTCTTAGAACGTGGCGACGATGTCATTTGCGTAGATAATTTCAGTGATTACTACAGTCCACAATTAAAAGAAGATAGAGTCAAACAATTTGAAAAGTATCCAACTTTTAAGTTATACAAAGTAGACATGACTAATTTTGAAGCACTTAAACTTATCTTCGAGCAACATCAAATTGATGCAGTATGTCACTTAGCCGCGCAAGCAGGCGTACTACCATCCATTACAAACCCGTTCATCTACCAAAAAACTAACATTGTGGGCACGTTAAACATTTTTGAATGTTCAAAATTACATAAAGTTCCTCACGTTGTCAGTGCGAGTTCATCCTCTGTCTACGGAAAAAACACTGATTTCCCATCAAGTGAACATCATAAAGTTGACCAACCTATCTCTTTATACGCAGCAACAAAAAAGTCAGGGGAAATGATTGCGCATTATTACAGTCACCTGTTCAACATTAAAACAACAGTTCTGAGATTTTTCAACGTGTACGGTCCTTGGGGTCGACCAGATATGATGGCATGGAAATTCACAAATAACATCATAAAAAGAGAACCAATTGAAGTGTACAATTATGGTGACACTTGGAAGGATTACACGTATGTGGAAGATATCGCTAATGGCGTGGTGAAAGCCATTGATCATCATTTCGATTTTGAAATAATCAACTTAGGAAATAAAACCCCTGAACATCTCAAGAGATGTATTCAAATTATTGAACAGACTGTTAGTCAGAAAGCCGTCATAAATTTTCATCCTTTGCAACCAGGAGATGTTGTGAAATCTTGTGCTGATGTGAGTAAAGCAAAACAACTTTTAGATTGGGAACCCACCACAAAAATTGACGTTGGCCTTCCAAATTTCATTAATTGGTTTAGAGAGTACAATAACGTATGAAAATCACAGTTTTCGGCACGGGGTATGTGGGATTAACTACAGGTGCATGTTTAGCTAATCTTGGCCATAACGTATTATGTGTCGATATTGACGAAAATAAAATAAACCAACTTAGAGAAGGAAACATTCCATTCTACGAACCTCGTTTACCACAATTAGTACAAACAAACACCTCCAAGGGAAGATTAACATTCACTACAAACATTGAGGAAGGTGTACAATTTGCTAATGTAATATTCAATTGCGTGGGAACACCAAGTAGAAAAGATGGCAGTGCAGATTTACAATATGTCTTTGACGTTGCTCAGCAAATAGCATTGTTTGCAACACAGCCAACATTACTTATCAACAAAAGTACTGTTCCTCCCGGTACTGCGAAAAAATGTGATGATATTATCAAGGAAGTTAATCCAGCAACGATGATTGAAGTGGTATCAAATCCAGAATTTCTTGCAGAGGGTAAAGCAGTGCACGATTTCAATCATCCTGACAAAATAGTAGTGGGTGCAAAAACTTCAAGGGCGTTCAGCATTTTACGAAAAGTCTACACAGGCAGAGTGCGAACATACATTCCTGTTTTAGAAACCGATTGGGAAACGGCTGAAACTATTAAATACGCAAATAATGCATTCTTAGCAACAAAAATTTCTTTCATTAATGAGATAGCTAACATTTGTGATAAAGTCGGTGCCGACGTAAGATTAATTGCTCAGGCAATGGGTCTTGATAAACGTATCAGTCCGAAACATTTGAATCCTGGTGTGGGGTATGGTGGTAGTTGTTTCCCAAAAGATGTACGGGCATTAATTGCAACAGCCAATGAACATAACTACCAAGCAGGTTTACTCAAAGAAGTTGATCAACTGAATGAACGGCAAAAGTTAACTTTGTTTGACAAAGTGAAAGAGAAATATCCTGATTTCAACGGAAAAACATTTACCGTGTGGGGTCTTAGTTTCAAGCCGAAAACGAGTGATACCAGAGAAGCCCCTTCATTAACATTAATTTCTCAATTACTGCAACATGGTGCAAATGTGCAGGTTTATGATCCTATTGCAAGTGAGGAAGCAAAAAAGACGTTGGGAGATTCTGTTACTTTCTGCGATTCTTTAGCGTCTTCTGTGGAAGGAAGTTCAGCCATTTTCCTGAAAACCGAATGGGATGAATTTAAACATGCTCCATTTGACGAATTGGGTAAATCAATGAAAGAAAAAATAATTTTTGACGGTCGGAACATTTTCGAACCTGAACTTATTCGTGAGGAAGGATTTGAATATGTTGGTGTGGGTCGTAAATGAACATTACTGTTGTCGGCTTGGGATATGTAGGGTTACCTCTTGCAATTCATTTAGCAAAACATTTCCCTGTTACTGGATTTGATGTTAAGACTGAACGCATTGAACAATTACAATCTGGTTATGACCTTTCTCATGAAATTGATAGAGAAACTATTCAGCAGGCCAATATTCATTTCACTAGTAACCCTGAAGGGATAAAAGAATCTAATTTTATTATTGTTTGCGTGCCAACACCTATCAATAAAGCGAAGAAACCAGACCTTTCATTTCTTGAAAAAGCATCTGAACTAGTCGGGAAACATTTAACAAAAGGATCCGTCGTTGTCTATGAAAGCACTGTCTACCCTGGTGTCACTGAAGAAGTATGCTTACCATTACTAGAACATCATTCCAATTTGAAATGTCCACAAGATTTCTCCATTGGATATAGTCCAGAAAGAGTAAATCCAGGCGATAAGGAACGAACAATAAATAAAATAACTAAAGTAGTAGCTGGAATTGATGAAGAAACAACTAATCTTTTGGCTGATGTGTATGGAAAAATAACGCACGTACATAAAGCCGAATCTATCAAAGTGGCTGAAGCAGCTAAGGTTATTGAAAACATTCAACGTGATCTAAACATTGCATTGATGAACGAGCTTCACCTAATCTTTGACAAATTAAATATTGACACCAAGCAAGTCTTGAACGCAGCTAGAACGAAATGGAACTTTCATGATTATAAACCAGGATTAGTTGGCGGTCATTGCATAGGAATTGATCCTTACTACCTGACGTACAAAGCTGAAGAAGTAGGATATCATCCGCAAGTTATCTTAGCAGGGAGACGAATTAACGATAACATGCATAGTTTTCATGTTAAAAGAATAATCAAATTGTTAGGAAAACATGGTAAAATATCTAATGCCAAAATTTTGGTTCTAGGGGTAACCTTTAAACCAAATATTCGCGATTTTCGTAATAGTCGTGTTAAACAATTAATCAAGGAATTAAAGGAATATGGATTTGATGTGCATGCTCACGATCCTCATGTCAGTGATGCCGTTATTCAAAATCACTTTGATGCCAAACCAAGTGTACTACATGATTCTTTTGATATAGTGGTGCAAGCAGTCAACCATGATTCTTATAAAGAAGATGTTCAACAATTAAAAACGCGTACTTTATTCATTGACATAACATAAACATTTAAATACCCTCAGTTATTAGTTCTCCTTATGAGGTGGATAATTTTAGTTCTTCTAGCAGCTTTAGTAGTAGCTTGTGTACCACCTGAAGTTGTTGAACAACCTGTTGAAGAAATAGTTGTTGAAATAGAGGAGCCAGTAGTTGAACCTGTCGAAGTTATTGTTGAAGGAAAAGCTCCCTTGGTTGCTGATACTGATGGTGATACTATTAATGATGATGATGACAATTGTGTAAATATTCCTAACTTAAATCAAGCTGACGGTGATCGTGATGGTGAAGGAGATCCATGTGACATTGACAAAGATAATGATGACATTCTAGACGAAGACGAAGTGCACCCCCTATGTATAGTTAATAGAGATTGTGATGGTGACGGTGTCCTTGACAATGAAGAACATGAAGGTTGTGTACAAAATAAAGATTGTGATAAAGATTTTGTTGATGATGGTGAAGATAATTGTCCATTAGCAAAAAACATACAACAAGACGACGCCGAGAATGATGGTATTGGTGATGCTTGTGACACTGACCACGATAATGACGGCGTACTAAATTGTGGACCTGACGAAGATTGTTCAACAAACGCTGATAATGACAACTGTTTGTATGATGCTAATCCTCTTCAAGAAAATAGTGACATTGATTACATGGGTAATGCTTGCGATCCGGACGATGATAATGATAGTATCCCAGATGAGGAAGATAATTGCCCCGATGTTGGCAATCCCTCACAGATTGACAACAATCATGATGGTATTGGCGATGCTTGCACGTAATCCTCAACATACTCAACCATCCATGTAACCATGTCAACGGAATGATTCAATAATTCTTTTCTTTTTTCTTGAAATTCAGAAGATATTGATTCTTTACTTCTTTCAGCTAACTCAATAACTTTTTGCATTGCTTTTTCCTGATTTGTATAATTAAACACCAACCCAAACTTTGTATCCATTTCATTAGTATATCCCCGTTTAGTATTTGCTAAATAGATTGATGGTACGCCAAAACAGGCACCATCTGCAGCTACTGATGCACTTTCCCCAACTGTCAAGTGAGCAAAGGCAATAATATCATCCAATAGATGTGGAGGGATGATAATTGCATATGGCCATAACTCTTTTGGTAATTTCAAATTTTTCTCTGCACTTATGACGACTTGCCCATGTTTAGCTAATTCTTTGACAAAAGACACTTTATCCGAAAACCCTGCAGCGCCAAGATCATGAGAACTTCCCCAAGATACAAACCGCATTAAAAAAAACTTCTTATCAGGATTAATACCTAGTGCAAGAACCTTTTCTTTACTTGGTGTAAACCAATTAGGGTGACAATAAGCTAGATTTTGATAACCATTATACGTAACATGGTTGGGTGGATTTTCTTCATAAGATGAAGATGTAATATATTTAGTTGCTAATTTATAAACATAGAAATTTGTCAATTTTGCCGATTCGTTGTCATAAAAAACTAAAGAGGGAATGCCTAATAATTTTCCAGTTATAGAAATGGATGGCCCCATACAACCAAGTAATAAGTCAGGTTGATACTTTTTACATAACTTTGTCAACTTATACGTACGGGAGATTAATTCTTTGCCCAAACCAGCAAATCCTTTCCCTAAAGAACTTATTTTCTTGTATCTTATTCCGTAATGATCAAGTAAATCCAATGTACAATCCTTATCTCTTCCAATGACAATTATTTCATGTCCTCTCTTTTCCATTTCCAAAATAAAATTTCTCCAAATGTTCGCCTGTGCTGGATGTAAAATGTCAATGAGTAGTCTCATGATGAACCCTCCTGATGAAAACTAAAGACAATAGTCCGAATCCATATTGAATAATTAAACCGATTATATACCGAGCAGCCGTAATCTCTGCAGTAACTCCAACTATACTGTACATGTACACGCCAACGGATTGTTTAATTCCCAATCCATTGATAGTGATGGGCACGACTGTTGTTAACACTTCAATTCCACCAATTAATAAAATCCATATGCTGGAAACATCAATGTGTAATGCCAGAAACATGTAATGGGCAGAAAATGCAATGATACCAAACCTTCCAAGGGTTAATAAACCGTTTGCAAGAATTTCACGTTGATACTTCTTCCTATAATTTCTCAAGGTTTCTGAGAAATCTGTAACCACTGATGCAAATTTTTTTTGAAGATATTTGTTTATTACTTTCTCTCCGATAATAATGATAACACTCAATATTACTGCACCAGCAGCCAGAAGAATGAGTAAACTAATTTGTTTTTTAAATAAGATTAACACACCAATAGTCCCAATGATAGTAGAACAAAGTAACGTGATAAATTTATCCATGATAATAGCTGCCGTCCCTTTACCAATATTGATTTTCTCCCGTTTCAAAAAATACACCATTGAAAATTCTCCTAATCTACCTGGAAGAAATAACGAACTCACTCGTGTTACTAGATAATAATCAATGAAGTGGCGCAGCGGAATCATTTTTAGTGGTCGAATCATCATACGTAAGTTTACCGCAGCCAATATTATTGAGATAATGAACAATAAGAAAGCAATCAACACATATCCATAATCAACCATTTCAAGAAGTGAAATTATTTCATTAAATCCAACGTGATACAATAAAAGAACTAATACTGCAATTCCTACTGAAAATCTGATTATTTTTGATTTCATTGCAATAACACCTTTTACCTATTTAAAACTCTTGTGAATGTAAGAAATCAACAATCTTCTGCACACTTTTATCAAGCGCTAATTCTTCTGTGTTTATTGTTATGTCAGGATTTTCCGGCGGGTTATAGGGATTTGATTCAGCAATACCTATGAAATTTGGAATTTCTCCAGACAATGCTTTTTTGTATAATCCTTTCACATCTCGTTCAATACAACTTTGCAATGACCTGTCAACAAATAATTCAATAAACTTATCACCAATTATTTTCTTGGCCTGCTCACGATCATCAGAACGAGGAGATATTTTTGGCACTAGTACATAATCGGCAATCGATTGACGAGCTAATTCAGCCATCACTCGATTATTTTCAATCAAATCTTCTCGAGAAAATCCAAGATGTTTATTGATTGTATTACGTACTACATCACCATCGATGATTGACACTTTTTTCCCAATACCTTCCAGCTTTACTTTCAAAGCTTCGGCAATGGTCGTCTTTCCAGAACCAGATAAACCAGTGAACCATAATACTTTTCCCATGCTAAACCTCTTTCACTGCTTCTTTGACAAAGACATCTTCTCCTTTCTGCACAGAGTCAAGAATCATTTTTCCAATTTCTGGCCGCATGAACCATTCAGGTGGAACTTCACCAGACTCAAATATTTTTCTTGCTTCAGTTCCACTCACATGAAATTTATCTTCTTGAGGATGATTAGCAACATCTGTTTCATGTACATGTTCTTGTAATACCTTTGAGTAAAATACTTTATCAAATCTCACAGGTACAATGCCCAAATCTGGGAATCTATCGAAAATTGTATGACTAGCTTTTGGATGATAAAATTTTCCAACACCTGTGTGATCTCTACCAACAACAAAATGTGAACAACCAAAATTCTTCCTGCATAATGCTGTGAACAACGCTTCACGAGGTCCTGCGTATCGTGAATAAGTTGAAAATGTTCCAAATATAACTTTATTTTTCGGATAAAAAGAAGACATTAATTCATATGCTTTAATGATATATTTTGCATTATAATCTCCTACTTTCTTTTTCCCAACAACAGGGTGTACAAACAATCCATCACAATTTTTCTTTTCCATTGCACTAAGCTGAATAAATTCATGCCCTCTGTGTGGAACATTTCGCGTGTGAAACCCGACAACTTTTGCCCAGCCACGCTCTTCAAACAATTTCCTTGTTTGCTTTGGTGTTAATTCGTACTGTTTATCTGGATTTTTCATACGTTTCAGTAAACTTACTTTTCCTGCAAGTAAAACTGGGTGCATGTTCATAACCATGCGAACACCAGGATGTTCCATGTTATCTATAGAATATAATTTCTCAGCCATTTCTTTCTTATCAAAAGTATATTTTTCTTCCAGATGTAAAATTCCCATCGTTCCATTATTCCCTATAAGTGCAACATCATGACCTACTTGTAACTCTTCTGCTTTATTCTCAGGAACGTCAAGAAGAATTGGCAAAGGCCAAGCCAACCCATTTGCTAAACGCATGCGATCAAGGACGGACTGCATATCTTCACTTCCCATGAATCCTTCTAATGGACTGTACGTTCCGATACCAATTTGTTCAACATCACGTTGCCGATTTTCATCCAGCTGAATGGTAGGCATTTGATCAATATATTCTGGAATTTTATTTACCATTCTGTCTACTAATTTCCCACCGTGCGGTTCAACTAATGATGATGAAATGTCAAAATTCAGTAAATAATTACTTTCTTCCAACTTTTTCACAAAAGCATCTTCATTCACAGATTTTGTTTCTGCAAGTTCAGCATGTCGAATTAATTTGTTCAACATGGTAATGCAAGCAATGGGATGTTTTCCAATAGCTGTTTCAGCGGATAGACATAACCCCTCTGCACCGTCAAAAATCGTATTAATGACATCATGTACTTCAGCACGTGTTGGCTTTCTTTCTTTAATCATTGTTTCAAGTAAATTCGTTGCCACGAACACTTCAGTACCATATTTCTTAGCACGATTCAAAATAATTTTTTGCGTGAACGGTATTTTTTCCACTGGAATTTCTTTGCTTAAATCTCCACGGTCAATAAGCAAATAATCAGACTTCCGGATGATATCTTGAATATTTTCTAACGCTTCAATGCATTCAACTTTAGAAATTATACGCATTGTATTTTGAGTAGCTCGTCGTACTTCATCGACAGCTTCACCAGAACGAATGAATGACGCTGCAATATGCCCGATACCTTCCTGTAACCCGATTTGAATGGACTGCTGATCTTTCTCAGAAAGTGCAGGAAGATGAATTTGTTTTCCAGAACCAGAATCTACAACTACAGCTTTATTATTACCTAGAAATCCTCCCGTGATTGCCCTTGCTTTAACGTATCCATCAGCGAGGGTGGAAACATCGGATACACACAATGTAACAGTATCAAAATCAATATGAAGTAAGTCACCCACTTCCAACTGTTCAACCGCGTACTTTGGTTTAAGTGAAAATCCTTCTACGCTACCTATTTTTTCATCTCTGTAAATGGTAATGACATCATTCTCTTCCAATTCAATTTTATCTGTTTCCAATTTTCCCGTCCGCACCTGCGAACCTTCAGTGTCAATGATAAACTGAATACCAACTTTCTTTGCCAACGCTATAAAATATTTCAAATCGTCAAGAGTAGAATGAGACATATTGATACGAACGAAATCAACACCTTTATCTTTTATCCTCCTCAAATCCTGCTCAGATTTTGTAGAAGGTCCCAGTGTAACAATTATCTTTACCATCTTTTCAATTGAATGTGGAAATTCTTAATTTAAAAACGTTGTGGAAAAATAAACTTAATAAGAAATACTGTACATTAACTCTCTATCTAATACATACGCTAAACTTTCCTGCTCTCCCGCAATGTTATGCAATTCCTCAGGATCATTCTGTAGATCATATAACTCAACATCACCACCGTGAACTATCTGACATTTACCACAGGTACCACGACCAATTTTCTTAATATATTTGTAATCTTCAGTTCTTATTGAAATTTTATCTTGGTAATAATTCTCACTTCCAATGATGTAATTTCTTACAATGTTTTCTTTTCCTTCCATGACGGGGAAAAGACTCTTCCCGTCAATTCTTGCATCATGAGTCACTCCAGCGATTTCTAACACTGTTGGAAAAATGTCAATAATACTGGTAAGTCCTTCAAACTGCATAACTGGGATACCATTTCCAGAAATAATTAATGGCACATGCATGGATGCGTCATATAATCCATGGTGATCAAAACTGATACCATGTTCTCCTAAACTCTCACCATGATCACCAACTAAAACAAAAACAGTGTCATCATCCGCCGCTGCCATTAATTCACCAACATGCCCGTCAACTTTCTTGATGGCATCATCGTAACACGCAACAGATAATTTATCAGAAACATTCGGACACGTGTATGGTTTATGAACACCCCAATAATGCACAAACAAAAAGAATGGATTTTTTTTCTGTTTAATGATATTAATGGCATTAGCCGTTGTTTCAATATCGTTTGGATAACTATCAAACCCGCCAAATATTTTTTTAAACATGTTCATTCTATACACTTTTTTGAAAAATTCTTTCACGTGGAAAAATTCAAAAAGAAGTTGCATGTTATGCATCTGTTCCTTTCGTTTCGTTCGATCTATTTTTAATGAGGGGTAATAATCGTAACCGCGGTTATGCCACCTACCAAGGAAATCTAAGCCAAACGTTGCATACCCATTTTTTTGCAGGACTTGCTGCATTAACTTAACCTCACGTTCTTCAAAATTTCTTAATTGTGAATCACTCACATCAAAACTATGGTGCGTTATCCCGTGAGAATGCGGGTACATGCCAGACATTAACGAAGTGAGTGCAGTATCACTGGCATTCGCGCAGGAGAAACATTTTTTGAAAACTGCTCCCCTTGAAGCTAATTTGTCAATGTTTGGGGAAATGTTATCATACCCAAAACAACCTAAATTTCGTGCATTGAGTGCATCTACCAGAACAAAAATAATATTAGTCATTCGCCATCATATCCGCTAAAAACCCGAATAATACTATTTGAATTCCTACTACTATTAATAACATGCTTAAAATTGCCGATGGTACGTGACCAATTTTTCCTGTTGTAATAAACAAGTAGACTAACCATAAGCCAATCAAAAAGCCTCCTGAAAAAAAAGCAAGACCAATTTTTCCAAAAAAGTTCAATGGATTATAATCTCGGTAAATTCTGAAAATGTTTGTCCACGCTTTAATGGCATATTCCCACGGTGATCCAAATAATCGTGACGCTCTCGTTCGTCTAGACATGATAGGTATTTCAGTAATTTTAAATCCCTGCTTGGCAGCTTTAATGATTTGTTCTTGTGTGTACGTAAAGCGATTAATGTAATTAATTTCTCTGGCAACTCGTGCGTTAAATCCCCTATAACCAGTTGTTGTGTCTGTTAATCGAACTTTTGTTAATGAACTTAAAACAACTGAAAATGCTTTATTCCCTAACTTTTTCAAAAAAGCCATATGTTTAATATTTCTTCTAAATCGACTTCCAAGAACTAAATCATAGCCATCTTCAACTTTCTTAATAAGCTCAGGGATATGTTTGGGATGATATTGCCCATCAGCGTCAGTGTGTACAATGATGTCAGCTTTCAACCGTAAACACTCTTTCATTTCAGCTTTAAATTGTCCTGCTAGGCCGGTATGATTTTTTGCAAATACTAATGCTCCATGTTTCTTAGCAACTTCAATCGTTCCATCTTCACTCCCATCATCAACGATAAGAATGTCATAATTGTAATTTGTTAACTTCATCACATCTTTGATTTCTTCTAAAACTCTTGGAAGTGTTTTTTCCTCGTTCCATGCTGGAATACTAATGATAACTTTCATACCAATTTCGCATTTCATAAGCTTTATAAATATTATGAACCAGCAATTTCAGTGGGAAACAAGCAGAAAGTAATCATATTTTTCTTAATTATTTTGCTATTGGGAACATTCTTACGACTACATCAATTAGAAGAAGAATCGTTATGGGTTGATGAAGGATTCACATTACATTATACAACTCAATCTATGCCAGAATTACTTTCATTATTGAAATATGATGTACATCCTATCTTATTTTATGTTATTGAAATGGTGCAAGTAAAAACGTTCGGCATTTCTGAATTTTCTTTACGTTTTCCTGCATTTCTGTTTGGTATGTTATGCATTCCCATTTTCTTTCTGTTTGCACGAGAATTGTACAATAGAAAGATTGCTTTACTAGCTACCACATTCTTTTCGTTTTCTTTCACATTCATATTATATTCACAGGAAGCTAAAATGTATTCACAATTCATGTTTTTCTCACTACTTGCATTTTTATTTTTCACCAAATTCATAAAATCTGGAAAGTTATCCGATGCATTATGGTTAGCCTTGTTTAATGCATTAATGGTCCACACCCACATACTCAGCTTTGGTGTATTATTTCTGGAATTTGTTCTTTTCTTCGTGTTAGCAAAATCAAAAGAAATTGACAACAATCCTTTACCATTCAAAACAACTTTCAAAAAGAAATATTTCTTACTCAGCATCGGATTCACTTTAGCCACTTATTTATTCTGGTTACCTATTTTTGTTTCACAATTTGACAGATTATTTTTAGACATGCTTCCAGTGAAATTTATTCAAAAATTCGGCTTTGACGGATTTCATATATTTTTCATTTTGTTTTTAATTTCAGCATTCACAAAAAGTTACATTACTTATTTGATAGCTGGTAGCACAAAATGGACGAAACGATTTGATCGTACTATTCCAAGAATAGCCAATAACACATTCATTTTCATCTTTCTCTTATTTCTTATTTTGGTATTCTTTTTCCACAAACCTTTCTTCGGTAACATTCCCTATGTGAGGTATTTGCTTGTTTTCATTCCTTTTGTTTACATCTTTTTCGCAAAAAGGTTATTTTCACTGCCAAAGAAACTTTTTGTGTTACTTATCTTTCTTTATTTTATCATAACTTCAGTGGTTCTCATAAATTACTACACTTTGGACGGAAAAGAACAATTTCGTGAAGCTGCAGAATTTGCCGATTCAGGAACTATTTTACTTGATACATCAGACCATGCTTGGTGGGCATTTACTTATTATTCAAATAAAGATGTGGTAAGATTAGAAAAAGATGACATTACTTTGATACCTCAATTGAAAGGAACAGTGTTTTTAGTACAATCACATAATTTTTATTCAAAAGATTTTTTCAAAAATGCATTACTACAGACGGGAACTTTGATTGATGAGAACAAATTGATTGGGGTGAAAGTAAGTGAGTTTATAATATGATTATTTTTTTGAGAAGGATTCAATCGCTCGGACAAAATCCAGTATGTCTTTATGATTCTCGTCTATGTTCTCATATTCCTCTTCTTTATTTACTTTTACATAACGATGTACAAGAAGGTTCCTGAAAGAAACAAAATCTTGTATTTTGCTGGCAAGATTCTTCGTAAGTATTCCTTCTTCTTTCAACTTCTTAATTGCATCTCGAGAATCTTGAGGGCGATCAAAACCTTCCTGTGAAATAATCATCAATGCAACATCTACAATAGTATCAGCAATTAATTGAACCGTTTTTTCAATTCCCCTCCTTACCACTCTCTTCTTAAGAAATACTTCCTCAGGGGGTAAGTCTTCCATGAGTTCTTCGTGTAATGTTACAATTTCATCAAGTTTGTCATCAATTCTACTCATAATGCTTCCATCCGTTCTTTATGGTAGTTATCCAGAAATTGTTTAAATCGTGGGAATTCATCCGTTATCATACGTGCTCGCTGAAGGAATTGATAATAATCTCTGGTAAAAAGAATCTTCCCTGTGGAAATGACTTCTTTCTTGAGATGCATTGGTAGATCGTCAAAAAAGTTGATATCAAAAAATTCCGGCACATCTCTTACTATCCTAAGCTTTTGTTTGAGCGATATCTTGTTACTTGTGAACAAACATAAATCCACATCTCTATATTTTTTTTTGATAATAGACGATCCAAACTGCATGATGGTCTCTATGTACTTACTCTGTTGCAATTGTTCAATAATGTGGTTAAATTCGTCTTTCTTCATGCTCTGTAAATGATACAAACCTTTATATATCTTCTTCTTCTTCTTCTTCTTCTTCTATCATATGATTAAAACAGAGGTGTTCGTAATGAAAAAGTTATTGTTCTTATTAATTGGTTTGTTGAGTTTATTATTTTTGGTGAGTTGTGCTCCTTCGGAAGCACCCGAAGGAATTCCACCGATTCCTGATGAGGCATTAGCTGGTCAGGCATCCGGTACTAGGGGCATGACAGCTCAGCAACTTGCGGACGGCGAGGTTGAACTCCGACCAGGATGGAATTCTATTGAATGGCCCCTCTTTGAACCGACGGCAGTTAGTGAAGCTATGTCAGCCATGTTTGATCAGGTGCGAAGTGTATATTCTATGAGTGCCCGACGTTATGTTGATCCAGCTCAGGCAGTTTTTGAGAATGGCCAAAGTTATTGGGTTTATATGCAAATTCAGGAAAATATAATGTGGCAATATCCTCTGCCCCAAGGTGGTGAGGATGGTGATGAACCTGCTTGCGAAGGTGAAGGTGAAGCTTGTCAAGTTCGAGGATTAGTTGGCGCTTGTGCCCAGGGAGTTACTGAGTGCACGGATGTTCAAATGTTGGGTGGTGGATTCGCCAATGTTTGCGTTCCATTAGTTGAGCCAACTGAAGAGTTATGTGATGGACAAGATAATGATTGTAATGGTGAAGTAGATGACGTTCTTCCACAAATTTGTGACACAAACGAACTAGGACTTTGTGCTTTTGGTGAGCAATCATGCGAAAATGGTAATTGGGGTCAATGCCGTGGTGTTATTGAACCACAAGAGGAAGTTTGTAATTTGAAGGATGAAGATTGTGACGGTGTCGCTGATAACGGTTTTGATTTACAGAATGATGCCAATAACTGTGGTTTCTGTCGTAACGCGTGCGGAGATGGTGAAACATGCAGTTCTGGTCAATGCGTCATTGAAATTGACGGTTGCGGTTCGCTAAATGTTCCCGATGCCACCTACGTTCTAACACAGGATATCGAATTAGAGGAAAGAGGATCGTGCATGACGTTCACCGCCGACAACGTTAAGTTGGATTGTCAAGACCATCGCATTGTTGGTCATAATAGGTTTTCCACTGGTATTCGTACCCGGGAGGGATTAAGTGGACTAACGGTTCAGAATTGTCGGGTAAGTAATTTTGATACCTCCATCACTTTCCGTGAAGTCACAAGTGGCTTTATTGAGGATAACGCCTTAATTGACAGTAGTCGTGGACTTTGGATAATTGGTGGGAGTGACAATATGATTTCAAGCAATACTGTCCGGAACAATGCTGGCTCAGGAATTGCCCTCACTAGAACTTCTGACAACCGATTACAGCAGAACTCTGTAACAAGGGGTATGCGGGGCATTGCACTGGTTGGAACTGGTCCAACGAATCTTATACGCAATAGATTCTGTGCTG
This sequence comes from Nanobdellota archaeon, assembly GCA_002687775.1. The sequence continues at coordinate 7,111 of NZBF01000010.1, read as the reverse complement.
GGGAGCCACACCTTCTTAATGATATAGATTTGTATTGTGGAAACAGTGAGGAACTTGTCCTATCAGGTCAAGAAAATACATTGTACACTACAGCTGGCTTTGGGAGCTGTCCAGACAATTGGATTCAAAATGATGTTCATTATGAAGTATGTGGTTGTATTGACAACGATGGTGACATTGTTTCAGAGGGAAATTATCATAGAAGAGCCGGTGTTAATGAAGACATTCAAGGAGTAACTGTGGGCAGACTGCATTCTGGAGCACGCGACGAAAATGGAAATTTGATTCGCGCGGGAGAAGTAGCGACTGTGGAAGATACTTGCCGACCCAGTGTAAGTGATAGTTCATACAAAAAGTATTACTGCCGGGATGATGGTGATGTAGGACAATTCTTGAGTGCATGTGGTAGGGGAGATCTCTGCCGAAACGGTGCTTGCGCAGCTGAATAAATCTCTTTCTTTTTTTTCTTTTTTTTCACAACCTAGATAAACCTCTCTTCTAAATCTTATTACTTTTTTAATATTTTTTCTAATTCTGGACATAAAGTTTATAAATCCATATAAAATAAGTAATAAAATGATCATTTACAACCCTCACAATGAAAGAATAGTAAAAGAACGTATTGAGAAAGCAGAACAAATACTAAACCAAATCCCAGCCAAACACTGTTTCATTACCGGCTCATTCCTCTATAAAGAAAATTACAAAGATATTGATATCTTTGTCATAACGAGATCAAAAAAGAAATTTAAATTGAATAAAAAAAAAGCGAAAATTACCATTATTGATTTCAATAATCTTCATTCATTGTTTTACCATTCCATTTCCAAAAGTTGTATTGCTAAAAACATTCTTCCAAAAAAATCATTGAAAGTAACCATCTCAGATTATTGGAGTATAATCAATGAAGCTGTTCCAACACTGCTAAATGAAAAAAACAAGTATCACAAAAATGTAAGATTTCTTATCTTATACACTGAATATTTTAAAACGAACAATATATTAGACACTTTCCAACTTAACAAAAAGATTGAAGAATTCAAAAGCTATAAAGAAATCTTGAAATATATTGAGGAAACGATTCCTCCAATTATGAACCAAAAAATAAAATCTTCCTATTTAAAAAAATTCTTTTACACACAAGCAGGAGTGTACAAAGACGTTCTGCAATACGACGCACAAAGATTTTTATATCAACTATCTCATAAAATAACTAGGGGAACGTTCCATGGTTGATCCAGAAATTTTCAAGAAAAGGATTGAAGAGAAGATTTCACAAGATTATAACATTGAATTTTTGGGAAAAAACTTCAATCACATCGTTAACTCCCTTTCTGAAATAAAAGCAGAAAAAATGTACGCTTGGGTTGACGACGTTTTTAATGAAAAAATTAGACCAATTGTCATTGCCTCAAAAAAGTCTTACGGAGAGTGGGTAGTTAATCAACTCTTAACCTTTCGTTATCAATTCAGTATGGGAAATACAGAGTATCGTATCCTTTTTGTCAAAGTCAAGAATTCAATTTATATTGAGTTTCATTTGGGTGATCATAAATATTATGACAAAGTGCGTAAGGATTTGAATCTCAGGTGAAATTCTTAATATCACAACTTTAAAATACTCTTCTCCTAAAATAATTCCATGCACTTAACCATCGATTGCGAGGAATGGAATTCCCCTCATATCCGAGGAATTCAAGATAAAGATAACTTTAACACAGAATATAGCAGATTAGGTAACGAACGTTTATTAAAAATTTTCAACCATCATGATATCAAATGCACTTTTTTCGTCACTGGCTTCTATGCTGAAAAAGAACCCGAAAATGTGAAAGAAATCATTGAACATGGTCATGAAGTGGCTTCTCATGGGTATGAACATCATTACCGAAACAGAGTTTTTGATATAGAAGCTGATGTGAAAAAATCGAAAAGAATCTTAGAAAAAATAACAAAAAACAAAGTCATCGGGTTCCGCGCACCACAAGTACAATTTTCAATGAAACTCTTACAAATTCTAAAGAAGCTCAATTTCAAGTATGACAGCTCACTTCACCCAGCATTCTTACCAGGCTATTATCCCTACAAAAACATTACATTGCCATTACACATTCACGAACCACTTCCTGGACTAAAAGAAGTACCAATTGCAACTTTACCCAATACAAGATTCCCGATCGTGTGGCTCTTTCAGCGAAACTTGGGCAACTGGTACACACAACTTGGGGTGAATGGATTAGAAAGAAAAAAGATTAACCCAGTTATTTATATGCATTCCTGGGAATTTGCGAAAATAAAATCAAAGCATGTTCCTTTCTATTTCACCAGAAGAACTGGGTTGAAATTCTGTAAACAAATTGATAAATTCATAAAGAAAAACAACAGGTTTGGATTTGGTCGAGTGAAAGATAACATTTAAATAATTCTAGAATTACATTAGCCTATGGAAAGAGGTTACCAAGTGTCTCAAGTAATAATGGGCATTTTAGTTGTTTTCTTGATAGCAGGCTGCGCAACTGAGATTGAACCTATTGAAAATGTGACTGAAAATGTTTCTGAAGAAACAGAATTCATCCCAGAAGTTGAAATTGTTGAAATGAACATTACCGAATCAATAGAATCGGAACCAGTAACAATGGGTTCGTGTACTGATTCTGATGTTGATGAACTTCATCCAAAAGGCATTAACGCTAATTTAGCCGGAGTTGTTGAACAACATGACAAAGGTGGCACACCTCACACATTACGCGACTCCTGTTACTCCGGTGGTGTTCATGAGTGGTATTGTAATGGAACAAAGCAGGCGAGCATGCAATTGGACTGTGAAAATGGTTGCAAGTCAGGTGCTTGCCAGTAACATTTAAATATGTTCTTTAATTACATTTGACCATGAAAAGAGGAATGTTGCTTATTGTTTTTATTATTCTCGCAGTGAGTGTATTAGCACCGCCACCTCCTCCTCCTCCAACACCTGGCGGTTTTGGGAGTAGTGATTCAACCGAAACTGATACGTCTCTTCCTTCGTCTGCAGCTGATACTTTATCTGAATCTGAAGTTGAAGCGACAGAAACTCAACCTGTAGGAACATTGAATGAACGTGTTGCTAAGTTGGAATCGAAAGTTGAGAAACTACAATCTCCTTCATTGTTAGTACTTGCTTTACTGGCTGTAAATATTGTACTTGGCGCTGCAGTGGTTTATTTAATGTTTAGAAAAGCGCCAGCGGTCTAGCGATAGTTTTATATATCTTCTTCTTCTTCTTCTTATGAAAAGAGTAATGTTGGTGTTTACTTGTCTTGTTGTAGCCAGTTTATTGTTAATTTCTTGCAAACCTGAGGTTGAGTATGAAATGCCTACTGTGCCTTCGATTGGAAAAGCTTCTCAACAGGCGTTAGTTGGTTTTGGCGCTTATGACAATGTTGATGGGGAACTACGTTGCTATTCTGATGAAGAATTGGCTGAGAATTTTGCTGAATCGAATGTTATTACGTTAAACGCTGATCCTACTCCTTTCTGGGGTCTTGATGAAAATCAAAACACCGAAGTTTCAAACAACATTTTTGTTTATCATCAGGGTCAGATTTTGAAAAATTGTGATGAGTGGGCAGCTTTTGAATATGTGGCTGGTGATAGTGGGCGGGAATACCGTGATCAAAACGGTGAGTTGTGGTGGAGAGTTAATGCTGTCCAGGATGTCGCTGCCCAATATGATTTCACCACCGATGACTCTTGGGAAAAAGACGGTCCTCAATATATAGCTGCGTATGCCTGCACTCCAGACCCTGATAATCTTGGTCAAGTATTGTGCAATGATGACAAATGGATGGTTCTTCCGTTCACTTCCCATTGTGCTAATGATGAAACTGATGGAGACGAAACTGACCTGAATTGTGGTGGAGATTTATGCGAACTTTGTGTACCAGGTAATGCCTGTTTAGATGATGATGATTGTACTGGCACATGTGTCGATAATGTTTGCTTGGAACAATTTGAAGCACCGGAAGGGTTGGGCGATACAAACGTTTTTGTGGGCGATAGCTTTATTCACCATCACGATGGAGTTGCTTGGGAACGATCTGAGTTAGAATTCCCTCAAACTAATATTAACGATATTTTTGGATTTTCCCCAGCGAATGTTTATGCAGCAGGTCTCGCTGGTGCTGGTCCGACATGGGATTTAGTTCACTATGATGGCAATAATTGGAATATAGAATTAGAAGACATATCCCGAATCAACAACATTTGGGGTTCGTCTCCGAATAGTATTTACGCAGCGGGTGATCTCGGCGAAAGTGATATTATTCTTTATTACGACGGAAATCAGTGGTTGGATATGCCCCTTGGTATTGATTTTAGCGGCTCCTCTCGCATTATAGGCATGGCTGGATCTTCCGAAGACAATATTTATGCTACTGTTAGGATAGGTGGCCAAAGTGATGATATGATCATTCATTATGATGGTAATAGTTGGGCTGAAGTTGATCTAGGTGTGGGGAATTTTGGTCTTGATCCTTTAGAGCTTGGTCCTGTTTGGGTTTTTGATGATGGTCAGGTTTATGCTACGACAGGTAATATTCTTGAGGAAGCCGGAGATTTTGCGTTTGGCCACGGTAGTTTACTTCATTATAATGGCGTTCAGTGGGAACTTATTCGAGCTGATGTCGGAGAATATAGGTCATCATTTGGTTTATCTGGTTGGTGGGGTACCTCACCAAACGATTTCTACGCTGTCGCCCATACACCTGGCGTGGAAGGTGCGATATTTCATTATGATGGAAACGACTGGGCACGTGTTATGAACACCCCACAACCTATCAATGATTTATGGGGAACTTCTTCAAATGATATTTATGCTGCTAGTTCTAGGGGAAAATTATGGCGTTATGATGGTAATCAGTGGGCCTTGATGGATATTGATACTGAGCGAAGTCTTGTTCAGGTTTGGGCAACTTCTTGAAAAGAATATTTTTTCTTTTATACTCTGAGAAAGTTAGGTGTGATCTCCTTTAACAAATTTTATAAACTTAACTTTTGAAAGATAGACGTATGAAGTTATTTCGTCGATTAGTGTTGTATGGTGCTTTTGTTGTTGGTCTTTACAGTTGCTCACCGGGCCAACAATCATCCGAAACAGGAATGTCCATAACTTCGGCCGATTTTGATCATGATGGTGATCTTGATCTTATCATTGGCGCGAAATTTGACAATGGAGCCCGATTAACGTATTTGCAAAATAAGGGTAATGGACAATTCGCATCGCCGACACCTATTGCAAAATTTGAAATTACTCCAGATACCGGAATGTCCATAACGAGTGGTGATTTCGATCAAGATGGTGATTTGGATTTTATTGTTGGTACAAAGTCAACAATGGGGCCCGAAGAGAAACAGGGCAGACTCTATTCTTTCGTGAACGACGGCCAAGGTAATTTCCAGTTAAGAAAAGATCGTTATCAACTGTAGAGCACTTCCATACTTAAATAACATTTTTTTTATTGCTAAACATTTAAATATCTCTTCCCACATACGTCACCAATGAAATACCCACTTTCACTTTTATTCATTTTAACCCTAATCACAGCTTGCGGTGCAGCACCAGACGTACAATTGGTACCACTAGATCCACCAGGTGTGGGTGAAACAGTTGGCATTCCATTAACTGGTAAAGCTCACGGAAATAAGATCTGCTACAATGAAAACCAATTGCAAACACAATTTGCTCACAGTGAGGACGTTTTTGTTGAAGATGGTATTCTCAAAGTAAAAGCACAATGGGTCTTCTCCCAAGCAACGGTTGTCAAAGATTGTGAAGAAACAGATATTCAATTAGAACCCATAAACAACGGACAATTTTCAGATGAAAATCCCGATTGGATAACGACAAATGATAATCAACCATTGGCAACCGCAGAGGTTGATGGTGACCATGTGTTTGTTTACGTTTGTAATGAAATAGAAGAAAATGAAAAAGCCAAACTTGATTGTAACAATGGTGACTGGGTTGTGATGGAAGTTTCTTAAATGGCTGATACTTTCACAATACTTTCTCAATAACGTACGTTTTCCGACCGGATGAAATTGCATCAAAACTAATCATGTCGGCGATAAATCCAAAGCAAATAAAGTTAACTCCCAATAATATTAATAACACAGATAATATTAAAGAAGCCACTTCAGTCATTAAGTGCACACCGAAAAAGAATTTCTGAATCAAATAATACAACCCTATCAAAAATCCAGCCGATAAACCAGTGAAGCCAACAACTGAAAAAAAATGAGATGGTCTCGTCGAATACGAAACAAAAAATTTCACCGTCATTAAATCGAAGAAGCCGCCAAAAATGCGTTTCAATTTGTAATGCGTTCTGCCACTTTTCCTACGACGAACAGACACGGGACGTTCAGTCACTCGAAATCCTTTCCATTTTGCTAACACTGGTAAATAACGATGCATATCTCCATATAACGGAACTAATTCTGAAACTTGTTTGGTGAACGCTTTCATGCCGCCGACAGAATCGCGTAATTGTAAGCCAGTCATTTGACGAACTAAATAATTAGCAATCTTATTAGGTAATGACTTGTTCAAACCACCTCTTTTCCGACGCCACCCAGCTACCACATGATAATATGGTAATGGTTCAATTAATCCAGCAATATCTTTTGGATCATGCTGACCGTCAGAATCCATTGTGACAATCCAATCGCCAGAAGCCTGCTCAATACCAGCAGCTAATGCTGTACTTTGTCCATAATTGGATAATAATTTCACCACACGAACATGTTTATCTTTCGAACTTATTGAAACTAATTTTTCAAACGATTTATCGGTACTTCCATCATTGACAAAAATAATTTCATATTTCTTCCCAATTCTCTTCAATTCGTCAACTAATTCTTTGTACACAAATTCAATGTTTTTTTCCTCATTATGTACTGGTAAGACTACTGATAATTCCATGGTTTTTTTTAATGAATTGACTATAAAAGAGTTTTGTGTCATTGTTTCATTGACGGCTGCGTCCGGAATAAGTTCTGAATGATTAAGAACATGCTTTTCATAATCTTAATCATTCTTTCCATATTGTAGACAATCATTCTCATTGCCATT
>NZBF01000009.1 GCA_002687775.1 Nanobdellota archaeon | reverse complement strand
TTTTCTTTTTTTTCAGTTAGAGTTTCCATAATATTCACCAAAAATGTAATATTATCGATTCTTTAAAAAGAAAGTGTCAACTAATTATCAAATTGAACAGTCATTAGAAAAGTAATCGCTTGTGTGTAGACGACGATTGTGTGAAATAAAAGTAAAGAAACGACCTGAACCGAATGGAATGAGGTGAAGTTGAGAGGCGGACTAGGCCCCACACAAGCACTTATGTTACAGTTCTCAGGGACCTAGTATACGAAGAAGTGTTGTAAACTAAGACTTTATCGTAATCTGATCAATCAGTTCTCTTTGATAAATAAAATCTAAAGAAACGAATAATGGAGTTGGAAATGACTTACTAACATCAATAGTTCTCTTACAAACTATTTCTGCATCCTGCACTTGCTTTTCTTCAAAGTTAAACGTTGGCTCCTTAACGGAAGAAAATTCACATTGTAACTGTCGACTTCCAAGTTGAGCATTAGTTATAGTAGCTTCTTTCACTTTCCCCTGTCCCTTATTTTCAACTTTCATACGAATATCCACGGAAGAATCGTGAAATATTGGAGCTTGAATCGTTGTAATGGATAACGGACTTCCTTGACCTTCAGTTCGAATCTCAGTAGCTTCACACCCGTCATTATACGGTTCATAAATGGACGGATTGATACAAACATCTTGCACTAATTCCATCCCATATTGATATTCCATGATGACAAAGAACTTTTGCATTTCCCCATCCTTCCCAGTGATAGTTTCACCTGTCAATCCTTCCATTATTTCAACATGCTTCTGCCCGGAGGGATAATCAAAACTTTTCCCTCTGAAATCTTGCAAATCTACTCTATTTGTAGGCAAATAAACATATTTATCATTAAACCCGACAACTTCCAGTTCAACAAAACTTGCATCATACGCACCATTATTTTGTAATTCAACACCGATATTAAATTTGTCATATACTTCATCAGGTGGTAAACCATCTAATAATGTCATATCTATTTCAGAAATTCCTTTCTTGAAATCATAACTAAGAATGTCATCACCACCATTCGTACCACCACATCCAATAATAAACAGACTTACCAATCCAACAATATATACAAGTTTCATGAGTTCAATAATACCACTTCAAATGGCACCTCTTGTGTTAAATTATAATCATAGATAATCGTTGCTTCATATTCCCGTGGAACGAAATGTTCAGGTTCTTGCAACAAAGGATCAGTTATTGAAGCAGAACATACTGAAAGCGGAATTATCTTATCTTTCCCTTTAAACACAGGAACTTGCGGAGTTATACATTCAGGTTTATCAAATGAAAAATCATTCAATGTATCTATAGTTACCTGGCCAACACTAACAATTTCACCTTTCCCACTATTTTCAACGGAAGAAATCATCAACATAAAATTATCTCCATCTGGATTCCATTCAATCAACGGATTTTCAGGTGGAGTTCCAATAAGAAAATTAACTCTCGCAAATGCTGGTGGACCCATGGTTAAATGTGAATTAAGTAATCCACTGAAATATTCACGTTCCAACTTTTCTTTCTCTTCAGCTGATTTACCAAACCCAACAAATAATCTATTTAGCCACGTTGTAGTTTTCAAATTTGAAATGATTGTCTGGAATACAACCTTATACCTTCCACTTTTCAAATCACTAGTTGGAACACAAACAATGTTTTCTTTCGAATTTTTTTGATTCAAACTAATTGACTCTGTGGAAGATATTGTTCCCTCAGTGATATTTTTCCCTTTAACAAAATGGCAACTTGGTGTAACAATTGGCTGTTCATCCTCAAAAGTAGGGTTACTCGCTTCCAATTGAATAAAGAGTGGATAATTCGCCTGGTATACTTTAGCAGGGAAGTCCTTACTTTTCTTCAACTCAATTTCAACAAATTCAGTTAATCTCCTATCAATAACTCCAGATGCCTGAACTTGCACAACAGCTTTCTTATTCCTTTCTTCTTCGACACATTCATCATACTTATCATTCTCTGAAGGTGTATCTACCAAATTCTTTTCTTCAGCACATACATAGGCATAGACAGATTCTTCCTGCCGTTTTTTCACACAAGCACTAATATCGCTTGACTCGTTCCAAATACACCATAAATTAGTCCACAATGGATGTTCGCTTTTGGAAACTTCTTGTTGCAATTGTTCACCAGTTTTTGCAACATCGTCAATACCCGGCACATCATAATCAAATCCAACAGACGGAACGACAGCTGTAATTAATATGAACAGTAAATACACAATAATTCCAGCTCGTAACGTGCCTACAAGAGTTCCTGATTTCTTTGTCTTCACCATGAAATATAATACCCACCACGGGACATACAACACCGCTACTTGCAATGCTTCAGTTAACGCAATAGTAGCGGGTAACATTTCTGCAAGTTTAACCATGAGATGAGATGCCAACCCAGAAGAAAATATGAACAGCAAAAGTAATACTCCTCCAGCTGCAAATTGTTCATCAACATTATCTTTCCTTCCAAGATAACCAAGTACGCCAACTACCACAGCCAATACAATAATGGCATACACTTGTAAATTAAACACTAACCACCATAATACTCCAGCAACTGGAATAGCTGTCGTGAGAATTCCTCCTTCGACAAAAATTCCTGCGTATAATAAAAAGACGATGCTAAGAACTATGTTTACTGTTGGTGATAATGGGCCAGAAAATTGAGCATACAGGAAAATCGCAAGAGTAATGATAAAGAGAATTAACGCGGGGTCACCGGCTGGCTTTTTCCTCTCCCGAGGAGCTTTCGCATCTTTACTTTTCGCGGTTGCTTTTTCCGTTTCAGCTGCATCTTTAGTGGCTTCGGCTGCTTTTTCTTGATCTTTAGCGGCTTTCTCATCTGCCTTTGCTGCCTTCTCAGTTTCTTTTGCTGCATCCTTTTGTTCAGCAGCCACATCTTTTTTATCAGCCATCTCTTAAGAATTAAATTTCATGCATATAAAAATGTTGGCAAAAAAAAGTAGTTACCAGGTCGAAAAACCTACTGCGCATCACTTAATTTTACTCTACCCACACGCCCAACTCACGAATTTCAAGCGTCCTGGTTGGTTTCACTTTAATAGCATTATTACCACGTACAACTTTGTTAGAAATGTCAAACTCAACGAAAAGTTCCCGTGTGTCAAATCCTGCCTGTCTACCGTTAATTAACAAAACACCTTCTTTAGCAGCAACAATATCCACAAAATCTAACCGTAGCATGACATCCTGGACCTTATCAGTTACATTACCAAACTGTTCATTGGACAACTCAAAGTAATAAGTGGGGAAATCAACACTTTTCAATTCAGATTTAACAATTGAATGTGATAATTGGTATTCACCATCTTCAACAAAAAATTCAATAGTATTTTCTCCAACACGTGCAAGTGAAGGAGCAAATTCAATTATCATCTTGTGCACGTTACAATCAGGTACACCACGGTAAATTTCGTTTCGGTTTAATATTACTGTTAAAGGCCCAGTCGTTGGCATGTCACAAAGTGGAAGAAATTCAACTTGAACTTCCTGCAAATTGTTAAATTCTGTTTCTGACATTAAAAATACTTGCACTGCTCGCTGAGCAGTTGTACTTGTTACATCGGCAACCACTTGTACGTTTGACAATTCATATCTATTTGTCGCCCAAATTGCTGCACCTACTCCAGATACCGAGAATGTTAACGTGTTTCTTTCACGTAATGAACTTCTAGACAATTCAATGGGTTGAACATTACCACTTACTTCACGATTAAAAACAGTATTTCCATTCAATTCAATGTGTAACCGTCCCTGAGCATCTTGTGCATTAAAATTCAGCAACACATTTTCAGTTTGTTCTAAATCATCCAAAACAAAAGACATGTTCGCTTGTGTGCTGGACACAGCTGATCGTGATACGTAAATGCTATCAATTGTTTCAATGACAGCACTTTCAGTTCTAGTAAATAATGTTACTGCAGGTAACGCATGCTCAATTTCTTCCTGCCGTATTAAATCAATTCTTCCAGGTGACGTTACGAGTAATTCATTTGTACTTGCGTTCATTACTCTTCCTGTTGTTTTGTTAATTTTCGCAGGAATTGGCTCACCAAGAATTTCTGCTCTATCAGCTGGAGGAATGACAATGATAAAGAATATTATTAATCCAAGGATAACTGCTAGTAACACTGCTGCACCTGATGCTGCTCCCTGGCCTCTCTTCATAGTATTCACAAATAAGTTTGATTATATAAATATTTGCTCTTGTATTATACGTAAAAACTTTAAATGGCAAAGAAAACAGAGTAATTATGAAACTCACTGGTAAAGATTTCAGGAAAGGATTTGTCAAAATAATAGTTGACGATCCGGACGATTTGTGGTATTTAAGCCATATTATTACTCCCGGAGATATCATTACCGGGAAAACAACCAGAAAAATAAAAATTGCTGACAAGCAGGTAAAGAAAACAATCACTTTACAAATTAAAGCAGGTAAATTATTACTTGAATCACACTCATTAAGAATTCTCGGAAAAGTCACACAAGGCCCTGATGATATTCCCATTGGTAGTCATCATACCATTTCTGTTCAAGTAGGCGACAATCTTAAAATTGAAAAAGAATCCTGGCTAAGTTACCAAAAACAAAAATTGGAAGATGCAAGTTCCCAGAAAGTAAGTTTCCTGATTTGCATTTTCGATAGAGAGGAAGCAATTATCGCATTAACAAAAAAACGCGGATTCAACATCCTGGCGCATTTGAAAGGGAAAGTTTCAAAGAAAAGAATGAAGCAAGAATCTAAAGCGTTCTACCCAGAAATTATCAAATCGATAGAAGAATATAATCAACGTCATAACCCTCAAGCAATTGTCATTGCAAGTCCCGTATTCTATAAAGAAGATTTGTTCAAACTAATAACAAGTCCATGGAAAAAGAAAGTTGCACTTGCGAATTGTTCAAGTGTAACCGAACGCGCACTGAGTGAAGTTATCAAACGACCTGAAGTTCAGCAAGTGTTACAACATTCAAGATTATTAAAAGAAACCATTCTTGTTGATGAACTTCTTGCAGGTATTAAAAAGAATGGATTGGTAGCCTACGGATTTAAAGAAGTCAAGAATGCAGTTAACCAATCTGCTGTCAGTAAATTGTTAGTAGCCGATTCGTTCATTGACAAATTACGAGAAAACGACGACTTTGAAAAACTAGATTCTTTGATGAAAATGGTAGATCAACACACTGGTAACATCCACATTATTTCTACAGACCACGATGCTGGTAAGCAATTGAAACATCTCGGTGGCATTGCTGCGTTACTGAGGTTCAAAATTTAGTACACATATTCTCTATGATCGATTGCTTCCAAATATACTATTTTATTTTCCTCGTCAATACTAAAATTAATCTAAATCTTTTTACTAATCTTGTTGATTTTTTACCATGTAATTTTCCACTTAACTTGCCACCAATGTGTGGTTCTTTTCGAAGTTGAATTATCTTGGTGTCCAAGACTTGAATCAATTCATGATTATTCTTATGTTTCTTGAGAAATTTAGAAAATGTATCTGTTCTCTTAACTGTCCAATTAGACATGTTCTATTTCACTCAACAAATCATTCACCGATGTTACTTCTTTCACTCGCCCATGTTTGATATCTTCTTCACTTTCAGAAATTTGTTTCATTGTTTCCGAATTGCTTAGTATTCCAATAGTTTCCATAAATGATTGAATATCTTCTTTGGTAATCATTTTTTCTTCTATTCTTTTAAGTTCATCAAATATTTGTTCGGTTGATATTGTTTGCGTCATGTTTTTCATAATAGTTTCCTTTCTTTATAAATTTTGTTAAAAATATTTTTTCATGTAGTATCTGGTTATTTTTTCGTTTTTTCAAATCCAGTATTAAAACATCTCGGTGGCATTGCATCATTGCTAAGATTTGCAATTTAGTTGTAATCCTCGAGAAGTATCAACAAGCCCCATTTTGTATTCACTGGAATTGAACAAAAAAACATATACTCCACAACCACAACCTTTTAATAAGAGTTGATGTTACTTGATGAGTAATAAAAAAAAGGATGGTGTTGACAAAATGATAGTAAAAGATGACTTTTTGAGCCAATTACGAAGGCACTTTGACCTCAATTTATATGAGGTGAAATTGTGGACCGCTCTTCTGAGCAGAGGTGTTTCAACAGCTGGTGAACTTAGTGACATTGCAAATGTTCCGCGTTCACGTAGTTATGATATTCTTGAATCTTTAGAAAAGAAAGGATTCGTTGTAATGAAATTGGGTAAACCCATTAAATATATTGCCATTCCACCGGTTGAAGTTGTTGACCGTGTGAAGAAACATATGAATCTTAAAGCAACTGAGAAAGTTAATCGTTTGGAAGATGTGCGAAAATCATCTTTAATGACTGAACTTGAATCATTGCATGATACAGGTATTAACATTATTGATCCGACCGATTTAAGTGGTTGTTTGAGAGGACGACATAACTTATACAATCATTTAGATTTCGTGTTAAAGAACGCGAAAGAAAGTGTTAGTTTAATGACAACTTCTCAGGGCTTATTAAGAAAAATTGAAGGATTAAGACCAACCCTTGAGAAAGCAAAGAAACGGGGAGTGTCAGTTAAAATAGCTGCACCTCTCACTGCAGAAAATAAAAAAGTTGCAAATAGTTTGAAAGGAGTTGCTGAATTTAAAGATGTACAAGGTATGGACGCAAGGTTCTGTGTTGTTGATAACAAAGAAGTTGTGTTCATGACTCTCCATGATAAGGAAGTACATCCTACCTATGATTTAGGTATCTGGGTGAAAACTCCATACTTTGGAAAAGCACTTGGACAATTGTTTGATCAAACCTGGAATCAAAACTAGGTTTTTTTCTTTCTTATTTTGTTAATTTTTTATACAATTGCTCGTACACTTTATGTCCATGTTGAGCAAACTGTTCGAAATATCCAGTGAACCATTGATTCATTGACACACCGATTTCATCTGAAATGATAAGATCTTCTGCTCCTTCAATGCCACCAGTTCTGAAAATATGAAATTCTCTGTCAGGTTTTCTTTCTTCAACTCTATCAACAGCAGCCTTGCAAAGTAAAGCTGATGTGTTTTTTAGTGCACTACCACTGAAACCTCCTCCAAATGTTGAAATGAAGTAGTCAAACAATCGTCTTTCTTTCGGATGAACCGAATGACGCAAGCTTTCATAATTAGTAGATGTGTTTCCAATGTTTAAACCGTCATATCCGTAATCAATGAACATATCCACGTATCGGGGTACATCACTCAACGGAATATCATTTGACAACTTCGCTACAACAGGGACAACTCTTCCATATTTTCTCGAGCGGTTTCGCAAAAAATATCTATTTACCTCAATAACATCACGTTCCAACGCATCAAAGTCTGGTCTATCCTCTTCTGTGTTGGGACAACTCCAATTGTTTTCCAGCCAATCAACACCTGCCTCCTCATACAATCGCATGCCGTCAACTAATCGATCTATCTTTTCAACCCGATCTTTGATATCGGGCGATCCCATTACACTGTGACCGAGCGGAAAATCAGGTACTCGTATTTTATTCTCATACCACTCTGCCACCTCAGGGTCTCCCGAGTTACGTAATCCAATCGAATTTCCCGCCATCCCGGATCGAGGAAATGGTGCAAACGGGTTTTCAATACCATCCTTCACATTCCCAATTCTGTCATTCCAAACCGTCGTTCCTCCCAGAAATCCTCCAGCGCCTTGATAAAAAGAAACGTCATACCCTCGTCCGTTTTTCCACATTCCAGCAGCATTAATAATAGGTGAACGAAAATCCAATCCCCATAATGTTCTCTGTAAAACAATAGATCCTCGTACTATTGGTGGTCTTTCTTCCGCTAATTGGGCAAGGAAATCTTTCCTCCCTGCAGAATATAATTTAGTCACTTGATGCGGTGAACCTAAACTCACAATAGCTGGTCTTATTTTACTTTCCCATCTCGCTAATGTTTCTGGTTTCACTATAAAATTTTGACCAGAAGTTGCTTTTAATACTGCGTGGTAACAAAAGTAACCACAATTATTATAAAGAGTTCAGCCAAAAAATATTCATGGTTGAACAAGAACTTCAAGAAGTAGGATTAACAGCAAATGAAACAAAAATTTACATTTGTTTGTTAGATAATGCTGATCTTTCCGCAGGAAAAATTACATCAAAAACAGGAATCCACAGAAGAAATGTTTATGACGCACTAAATAGACTTCTTGCGAAAGGCCTAGTTAATGAAACTATTACAGATAACAAAAAACAATTCAATGCCGTTCATCCGAAACATCTTCTTGATTTAATGAATGCTCAAAAAGCGAATGTTGAATCTATTCTTCCAAAACTTTCAAATAAATTTAACTTTGTAGAGAAAAGACATATTGTGAGAACGTACAAAGGGCTTGAAGGTGTTAAAGCAAGTTATAGTGATGCAGTAAGACAAGGAAAAATAAATTCCGAACTCATTATTATAGGTGGAATTCATATGAAAAATTTTATGGGTTCATTTATAGATGAAATTTACAAAGAAAGAATAAGGAAAAATATTACAACAGTTGCTTTATTTAATCACCAATTTCAGAATCGAATTAACACATTACCAAAAGATGCAAAACATAAAATAAAAGTTTTACCAAAAGGATTCTATTTGCCAGTACAAACAGTCATTGTTGGGAAAGATATTGTTTATCATATTTTGATTCATGATGAACCATTTGTAATTCAAGTCATTGACGAAGAATTTGCGAATAATTATAAAAAATATTTTCAAATGTTGTGGAATATGTCTAGAGATCCTTAACGAAAATTCTTGAACACATCTCTTGGATACCATTCACGTAATTCCGCAAATCTCTTTTTGTCAACTTTCCTTCGCACTGGTTCAATTTGATCTTCTAACCCATATGCTTTGACAACATTATGAAACATGACATCATCTATTTGTTCTTCACCCATTTGCTTCTGACCTAACCATTTCTGCATGTAATCCCAACCAGTTCCCGATGCAGCGCCTGATGCAGGAACACTTCCATCTTCAGGATGTTTATCAGCATGAGTATGTGGTGCATGGTCACTTTCTAAAATCTTCACACGACCATCTTTCACCCGATCTTCTAATCCTTGTCTGGTTGCTTCAGAACGAAGCGAAGGATTACATTTCCACCACACTCCTTCTGGAGTAGTCATCCAATGGTCACTGAAATGCAAATGATGTAATGTCAAACCAGCACTCATTTTGAAATCATGCACGGGATTCTGATTATAATTATGAACAAAATCAATTACTTGGGGCGTACTAACATGGGCTACGTGCACGGTTCCTTTAAATCCTACATCAGTAATTATTTCGTATCCATCAGCAAAAGAGGCAATTTCTGCAATTTCCGGTCGCGCTTTAGTATTCCATTCTTTACCCTTTGCAGAATTCCATTTGTCATTCATAAACAATTCTTTTTCAAAATGACAAACAACAACGCCATCGTAACCTTCTTGAGCTAGAATATTCCATACTTCATATTGTTCATTGTACTCTGTGATGGCTAAGTTCCCGGTGGATCTTCCATGAAAAAATTTCAAGCCACAAATCCCAGGTTCCTTTCGATATGCTGCAACTGCACGTTTAATTTGATCTTTCCGTTTAGTTAAACCTAAATGCACATACATTTGAACAGAACATTGAGGAATATCTGCTTGTTTTGCTAATTTGAGATAATCTCGACATGCAGTTAAGGATGTTAATGGTCGGTCAGTATTAGGCATCATTCCTAATGCCAACCCACCAGAAGCATATGCTAATTCTAAAGAATGTTTGACTGTTTCTTTATGACTCTGCTTCCAATCACGCCCATGCCAATGAAAATCTGCCCACATGGAATTCCGAAATGTTATTTCATATAAAAACGTTAAGAAACAAGAGGCGTAAATTTTATAAATGATTAATTATTCTCTATCTGTATGAACGATCCAGAGCGTGATGATGCACCGCACAAGAAAAGTGGTTTAAATAAGGAAGTTAATATCACTCTGAATCTAGGCATTCTTTTGAAAACAGTTCTTGTCATTCTTGCTGTTGGACTCGTCTTCATGGGAGGTAGGTTAAGCGTTTCTTGGGGAGATGATTCCCCCTCTGGTGCGGCAGTTGCAGACGTAGAAGAAGTTGAATTAATCGAAGAGGTTATAGAAGAACCAGTTGAAGAGGTTGCATTGGCAGAACCTGAAGAAGTTGTTGAAGAGGAACCAGAACCCGAGCCAGCACCAGCACAAGAAATAACCACAGATTATGGTAATGTTGAATTAAAACTTGACGACGTGCTTGTTGACTGGGATGAAGAAAGAGGATTTGGTAAAGTTACAGATATTGCATTTACTCTAACAAACGGTGCCCCTGGGATTATTCAACCATCATATTTCGTGTTAACTATGGATAAATACAGTGATCCACCAAAACAAAGTAAGTTTTACGTAGCAAGCTCTCTAAGAAACATACCTGAAGGCGAAATTAAGAAAGCTACTACTGAAGTTACAAATGGTTTCCTTTATGCTAAAGCAACAGTTGGAAAAATCGAAGCAACGGGAGTTACTGTCCAATTGTACGATTCATCTGATAACGTCATTGATGGTGCAGCAGGCGACTTTAATCTTGCCAAATAAATTTCTATAATTTTATAAACCCTTATTGTTTACTTTGCATGATGGATATCATTAAGAAATTGCATCCCCTTGAACGTACAGTCCTACCAGTGTTGAAGAGTCATTCTGCACTTGACAGTATCACAAAAGCTTCTAACTTACAGGAAGTGGAAGTTATTCGCGCCCTGCAATGGTTAGAAAATAAAAAATTAATAACCGCTCATTCTGAAAAAAAGAAAATAATTACTTTGCAAAAAAATGGTCAGCATTACAAGCAGTACGGCTTGCCAGAAAAAATATTTCTTAAATCTCTTTCAGACAAATTCATGGATTTAGAGAGTATCACTAAAAAATCCGGGTTAAGCAGAGAAGAAGTGAACGCCTGTATTGGATTACTGAAGAGAAAAGTTGCCATTGACGTGAGAAAGGGAAAACAACTTGAAATCAAAAGAACAGAGCAAGGAAAAAAGTTACTCAAGCAAGAAACGTTGGAAGAGAAATTTTTATCTCACACATTTCCCTTGGACGAATCTAAGTTAACCGACATAGAGAAATTAGCTTTATCTGAATTAAAGAAGAGGAAGGGAATGCTTACCATTGAAGAGAAAAAGATAACGACTGTTTCCCTTACAAAATCAGGTAAAAAGATAGCAAGTAAAAAATTATCTCAGGATGTTGTTAATCGATTAACTCCAGGAATGTTAAAGACAGGAAGTTGGAAAAATAAAGAGTTCCGTGCGTACGATGTGGAAATTAACGTCCCTGCCATTCATGGAGGAAAGAAACACTTCGTCAATGAAGCTACGGAGTATGCGAAACAAATTTGGATGGATATGGGATTTCAGGAGATGAAAGGTGATATGGTCTGTACATCATTTTGGTGTTTTGACGCACTGTTTACAGCCCAGGATCACCCGGTAAGAAAAATGCAGGATACATTCTTTTTGGGGGGAAATGTTGAAAGAGGGAAACTGCCTAGTAAAAGATTAGTAGCTAAGGTTAAAGAGTCTCATGAGACTGGAGGAAATACAGGAAGTACAGGATGGCAATACAAATGGGATGAAGAGGAGGCAAAACGGAATGTCCTTCGAACTCATACAACAATCTTATCTGCCCAAACACTTACAAAACTCAAAGAAAAAGATTTACCAAAAAAGTTCTTTGCACTGGGTAAGTGTTTTAGAAATGAAGCATTAGACTGGTCTCACTTATTTGAGTTTAACCAAACGGAAGGCATTGTCGTTGACGAAAATGCTAATTTCAAACATCTTTTAGGTTACCTTAGAGAATTTTTCAAAAAAATGGGTTTCCCAAAGGCTAGATTTAGGCCAGCTTTCTTCAGTTACACAGAACCTTCAGTTGAAATTGATGTATGGCATCCTGTCCACAAAAAGTGGATAGAGTTTGGAGGAGCAGGTATTTTTAGGCCAGAAGTTACAGTTCCGCTGTTAGGGAAGGATATCCCAGTATTAGCATGGGGTCCAGGTATTGACCGTGTTATATTGGACTATTGGAACATTGGTGACATTAGGGATCTCTACAAGAACGATTTGAAACAGTTACGAGAAATGAAAATGTGGTTGAAATGAAGATAAAAGAAGCACAGAAATTTGTAAAGAACTTTGCTTTGAATCAGAACTGGGATGATCATCCTAATGTTGATAAGTTTGACCATTTGCATGAGGAACTGATAGAAATGAGCAAATTGTTGAGATACAAAAATAAAGAAGAAAGATTGAACGTAATTCAACAACAAAAAGACCATTTCAAAGATGGTATTGGAGATTTATTTTTTGCCACGTGTAGATTAGCTAATCAGCTCGATATTGATATTACAGAAGCTTTTGATTATGTAAAAGAAAGAATTAGTAAGAAATTTGAAGGATTGGTTGAGGCCGATTCAGATAAAAAACAAAACCTATAGAATGCCTACCATAACACTAAACAAAACAGTATTTGAAAGACTTGTAGGAAAAAAACTTCCATTAGATCAGTTGAAAGATCGTATCAGTATGCTAGGGACAGATTTAGAGAAAATAGAAGGTAATGAAATTCAAGTTGAAATTTTTCCAAACCGACCGGACATGTTAAGTGAACAAGGTTTCGCACGAGCATTTTCAAGTTTCATTGGAATAAAGACAGGTTTACGAAAATATTCCACAAAATCAAGCGGTAAGAAAGTAATCATTGAACCTTCCGTGAAGGGCATCCGACCATTTACAGCCTGTGCTATTGTAAAAGGACTTCAACTAGACGAAGAAAAAATCCGTGAAATAATTCAAATTCAAGAAAAACTTCACATCACTTATGGGAGGAACAGAAAGAAAGCTGCCATTGGTGTGTATCCAATGGAAAAGATAACATTCCCAGTACGATATAAAGCAAGTAAACCAGAAAATATCTCATTCCAACCGTTAGGATCAACAAAAGCAATGAGCGCTTTACAAATCTTAGCGCAGCATAAAGCAGGTCAGGAATTTGGTCACTTATTAGAAAATCTAGAACGCTTCCCTTATTTCATTGATGCCAATGATGAAATATTAAGCATGCCACCTATTATTAATTCCCACCGTACGGGAAGGGTAACAAAGAAAACAAATGACCTTTTCATTGAATGTTCTGGTTTTGATTTCAAAACTCTAAGTATTTGTTTAAACATCATTGTTACTGCGTTAGCTGACATGGGAGGTTCCATTCTCACAGTAGATTTACAGTACGAAAAAAAACGTACCACGCCAGATCTTGAACCAAAAAAGATGAAATTAAATTTACCGTACATTAATAATCGATTAGGGTTAGATTTATCTCACAGTGAAGCCTCTAAACTTCTCGGTCGCATGGGTTTTGGTATGGAAAAAAACACAGTGCTTATTCCTTCCTACCGAGCTGACATTTTACACCAGGTGGATTTCGTTGAAGATATTGCAATTGCGTACGGGTACGAAAATTTCACGGAAGAAATTCCTAATGTTGCAACTATTGGTCAAGAAAATCAAGTTGAAAAATTTCAAAGAAAATTGCAAGAAATTTGTATAGGTTTCGGATTACTGGAAGTGAAAAATTATCACTTACTCATGGAATCTGATTTAAATCAAAAAATGAATTTAAACAATAAACTTATTCCCCTAAAAAATGCAGTTGGTGATCATAATCATTTAAGAAATTCGTTACTTCCTTCATTGATTAAAACATTGTCAGAAAATCAACATCATGAATATCCACAAAACATTTTTGAAATCGGACGAACGTTTAACATAAGCAAAAGTACAGAAACTGGTGTTAAAGAATCTCAACTATTATCTATCGCATTGTGCAACGAAAAAGCAGATTTTACTCAAGTACGGCAGTTACTCGATGCCCTCCTCTCATCATTAGATGTGAAAGGAAGTGTAAAGGAAAGTACACATGCATCATTTATTCCCGGGAGAATGGGAACAATTATGGTTAACGGGAAATCTGTTGGAATAATTGGAGAAATTCATCCTCAGGTGTTAACAGCATGGAATTTGTTAATGCCCGTCGTAGTGTTTGAATTAAATATTGAGAAAATAATGTAATTATTCAGCAGGTTCTTCCGCTAATTCAGTTGGCTTCTCTTCAGCAACTTTTGCTTCTTTGTCAACAGTTGCTTCTTCAACATTAGCAGCTTCTTGCGCTTCCTTCACTTCGCTTTTCTTAACTTTCTTTGATTTCTTTTCTTTCTTTTCTTCCTTCTCTTCAACAACTTTGGCACCTTTCTTAGGTTTCTCAGTTACACTCTTAGATTTCTTATCCCACACTGCTAATCCAAGTTTTTCAAAAACTTTCTTAACATCAGAATGACTCGCTTTATCTTTCACTTCAATTACTTCATGCAACGGTTCGAGATGTTTCACATTAACCTTCTTTCGTCGAACATTCCCGTCAATCATGACATAATTCGTATCAAGAACTTCCACTACAACACCTTTCCTGCCAGCATCACGACCTGCTAACTTTACTACCATTCGACCAGGAGAAAAAACCATTATTGTCTCACCTGTGACTTAATTTTCGTTCTCATGCAACCTGAACATAACTGTCCACCGAATGGTCGTTCTGGTCTTCGTTGAGTCTTAGGAATTTTCTTCAATTGTGAGGGTAATTCCCGTGGAACGCCAGCTAACTGAGTCTTACAGCTCGCACAGTGAGCTTTACTCGGTTTCCGTCTTCGATGATGAACAGCAGTGTTTCCACCTGGAGTTCTCACGAATACTTTTCGAAACGTCTTTGATTTATGTCTTCCACTTGGCATATTAGGTTCAGAACAGATTTTATTTATAAAATTATCGTCTTTTAAGGCTGCGTCCGGAAAAGAATAAAAGTGTATACTGATTGTTTAGTTTATG
>NZBF01000008.1 GCA_002687775.1 Nanobdellota archaeon | reverse complement strand
TCAGAAGAAAAACACAAATCTGGTAAAAAAAATCAATTATCAATGTCAAAAGGTACACTTAAAAAGCTACGAGAATACGGCATAAATGAAAAGTCTAAACTGAAGTTAGAATATTTCTTCTACACAGATTCAGAAGAAAAGGCTAAAAAACTATCAAATGAACTACAGAGTAAGCTAGGTTACTCATCCCAATTTGGTCTCGCTGCGAAGAGCAATAATGCATATATAGTGACTGGTTGGACTAAAAAAATACAAATGCACTCAAAAACGGTAGAGAAATGGATTTCGGATATGTGTGATTTGGGTTTTGACCACGATTCAGAATTTGATGGATGGGGTACGAATCCTGAACAGATTGGGGAGCAGGCAACGGAATGACAACTTACCAATTATAGTACCTTAAGTATCTCAATAGTCGAAAAGCATAAATACCAGTACTAAATTCTGCTTCTTGATGGATGTTCAACAGATACAGAAAATTAACACTCTAGCGCTTGATTTAATGAAGCAAGGTCTGGCAACTTCTAAAGATGAAGCTGTGAAACAAGCAGAAAGTTTACTTGAAAAGAAAGATTATTCTTCATTGAAAGATCAAATGGAAGTAACTGAGCCAAAAGTAGAAGAAACAGAAAAACCAACAGTGCATCTTAACCAACAAACTATTAGTGACATCATGTCACGCAATTCTGAATTTTTGACAAAAACGATTCGAGATTTTCAAGAAAAGATGCAGAGAATGGAAGAACAAATGAACGACTTGCGGAAGCAGGTTAGTCAAATGAATCCTCCTACTCAGGAAGTCGTACAGCCTAAAGTTGAGACTCAGCAATCATTAGAACCTGAGACGCCTAAAGTTGAGCAACCTGTACCTCAACAAGCAGTCCCTCAATCACCACGTCAACCTGCACCAGGGTTCAACGATTCTGACGTTTCTGTGGAAAAGATGTTCTATATGGGAAGTAAGTAGCAATTTTGCTTCTGCATGTCTACAACTCATTAACTTATATACTCCAGACTATAAATCTTTATAAATTAAATGACTACTTAGAAATAGAAACAAATGGTGATGGGTAGATAAACGATGAAAAAACTACTCGTATTAATATTTCTCGCAGCTCTTTTTACACTTAGTGCTTCTGCACAAGTAGATATGTCTGACATTAATTTGGGTGGAGAAAATCAACAAAGAGATGTTACCGTAACTCAACAAATTACTTTTACAAGTACTGAAGCAACTAATCAAAGTGTTGCATTAGAATTCTTGAACGTTGATGCTAAACATCAAGCTTCTTTCTCAGCAAATCCTGTTGTCGTTGACGCAAATAGCACAGCAACAGTAACTGTTAGTATCAAAATTCCTGAAGATCAAGATTCTGGAACAGTTGAAATTGGACAAGTAAAAGGAACTTATGGAGCTCAAACTGTTCAAAAGCCAATCAATCTGCAAACTGGTTCAGAGTTAGAAATCAAAGATCTTGACATCACAGTAGCATCAGAAAGTGATTCCAATGTTCAAAATAGTGATAAGATAAGTAAAGAAGCAAGACCAGGTGATACAGTAACGTTAGATTTTGAAATAAAAAATACATTCTCATCCGATAAGGATGTTGACATTGACGACGTTGAATTGGAAGTAACCATCAAGGATATTGATGATGGTGACGATTTGGAAGAAACTATTGAATTTGATTTACAGGCAACCGATACACAATCTGAAACAGTCACGTTCACTGTACCTTTCGATGTTGATGAAGATGATTATACTGTAGAAATAAAAGTTAAGGGAACTGATGATAATGACGCTGAACACGAAGTTAATTGGGAAATCACGTTGGAAGTGGAAAAAGAACGGGACTCTGTTCTAATAACTAAAGCTGATCTTTCACAGCTTTCCATTAGTTGTGATTTGGATGCTAGCATTACAGTACGATTAAAAAATATTGGTTCACGAAGTCAAGCAAATGGTCGATTAACCATTGTCAATGAACAATTAGGAATAAATGTTGACCAACAAGATATTTTCTTGAATAAGAATATTAATAATGATGATAATGAATATTCAAAATCATTCCTTTTCGACATTCCAGAAAATTTGGCAAATGGAGAGTACACATTACGAGTACAAGCATATAGAGATCTTGACGAACTATTAAACAGGAAAGATGTTACATTAACAAAAACAAGTTGTGGAACTCTTCCAATTGAAGAAGAAGTTGTGGTAGAACAAGTTGTAGAGCAAGTTGCAAATAATAATGAAGACAATACCAGTGGTGTGTCAGAAACAATTCGAAATGTCTTCACTGGCGCATCAGTTAATTCAGTAGAAATTCCATTCACTGAATCATCACGATTTATTGTATTATTACTTACTGCAAATATTGTAGTATTATTAGCCATTTTTGGTATGACAGTAGCATTATTCAGACGATAACGGGGGAACAAAAACATGAAATTCAAAAGCATAGGTATCTTAGCGGTATTACTATTCTTAGCAACAATTAGTACAGCTTTAGCAGCTGATCCAACTGTTACAGCAATCGATTCTATTACATTTAATGAAGGAATGTTAGGAACATTCCAAGTAGAAGCAGCAGACGCTGATGGTGATAATATCACATATCAATTAGAAAATAACGCAGGTGTACCAGACATGGAAATAAATTCTTCCACTGGTTTAATCAGCTGGGTTCCTCAAGCAGGTCAAGGAGATGAACAGGGAATTACTGTCCGTGCAACTGACGTGGATGGTAATGGTAACGCTATAGGATCAGGAACTACTGAAGATTTTGACGTTATTGTTCTTCCCGTTCTTGATGTTAGCAGATTACGTATTGGTTTATCTGGTCAAGCTTTAGTAGAATATGAAGAGGGTAACACTACTGCAGCATTCAAACCAGGTGACGTATTAACTTTTGAAGTAACCATGACTAACAAATTCACAAATCAAAGTCATGAAATCATACAACGTGACGACGTTGATCCGAACATTGAAAATGTTGTACTCGACACAGAATCTCAGGCAGCTACAACGGATTTTCCGGCAAGTGCTGAATTGAACAATTTCATTGAACTTAATGGAGGACTTGTCAGCGATAGATCTTTAACAGCTAGTCAGTCAGACGTATTAACATTTGATTATCAATTGCCATTTGATATTGTAGATGGTGAGTACTTAACAAAATTCGAACTATCTGGTGATGATCAAGATGTTCCATCTCATAGTTACGAATCTGATTTATCATTCAATTTGAAAATTGAACAAAGCTCACATGAAGTACACATTTTCTTAGCAGCATTTGATGATAACGAAGTAAGTTGTCAAGAGAAACAGAATGTTCAAACATTAAATGTTGGATTAACTAACACGGGATTAGACATTGAACCGGTTACCATCGAAGTATCTATTGGAAACGAATTAGTGGGTACGGAAAGTTTCTTCCTGAAACAAGAATCCGCTATTCTACCTGATGACCAAATTGGTATAACGGTAGATTTTGATTTCAGCACCGTATCTGGAACACAATCATACAATATTAGAGCTTACCGAACATTATTCCCAAGTATTGTATACGATACAGCCATCGCATCAGTGAACGTTGACGATTGTGGCATTACGTTAAGTAACGCGCAACCAGTATCAAATTCAATAACAATGAGTGAAACTGATTCACAGCAATTTTCTATTGATGTTAACACTCCTGAAAATGTCTTAGCACAACGGTGGTTTGTAAACGATATCAATCAAAATGTTAACGGATTAGTATTTGATTTCCCGCAACCAGGAGCAAACCCAGGACCAGGAGTGCACACAGTTAAAGTGCAAGTGGAAGCACAAGATGGAACTCTTGTTGAACACTCGTGGACAGTATCAATTACCGATAGACCAACAACAACTCAATTTACTATTCCTGATTTGTCAGCATTAGATGATCAGGCATTAGCAACTTTTGAAAACTTTTTCATTGAAAATGCACATGGAAAAATTCAGTTCACCCAAGCAATGAATTTAAACAAAGCTATTGACTTGGACGCTGAAGTAATTATTCAAAATGGATTGGTAGCAATCAATTCCGCGAATGCTCAGCCATTAAATGCTCCGGCAACAATTACATTGAATACTAATGTGAACACACCATTGTTCAAAAAGTCTGATGCATTTACAACAGATGCAAACGCAGTGAATCAAGATTGTGCAGAATGTACACTTGTTTCAAACAGTAACGGCGTAGTTGTCTTTACAGTACCAGGATTTTCAACATATAAAGTAGTGAACCAGGCACCTGCTGGTGTACAATTGCCTACTCGTGTAGAATTTCCAGTGGGAAATAGAAATACTGCCGTTCAAGCTAATTTCAGCGTAACCAATGATGGATCAACTGATTCATTAACAAATCTAAGAATTACGAGTAATGCAGCTGCTGAATACCAAGTAGTATTCACACCAAACGCTTTGGCATCTTTAGCACCTGGAGCTTCAATGAATGTGCAGGTAACTGCTCAACTTCCAACAAATGCTAATGGTGGATTGTTTGACATTGGCGACATTACGGTTGCAAGTGATCAAGACACTGCTATCATTACGCAATTTTTTGTGAATGTAAGAACTGGACTTGAAATAAGTCAGGTCGAAGTTGACGATAAGGTCAGTGGAAAGTTCAAAGCAGGGGAAGAAAATGAAGTAAAAGTAAAAGTAAAAAACATTTTCAATCTTGAAATTGAAGACATTTCAATTGAAGTAACACTTCACGACATTGACGACAATGAAAATTTAGATCAAACATCTGACGAATTCGATTTGAAAGTCAACAAAGATAACGAAGAAGATTTCACATTTGATCTTCCAGTAGATTTAGATGATGACAATTATGTATTGCAAGTTGAAGTTGAGGGAACTGATACAAACGGTGCATTACATAAAGCATCATTTAGTAGGCAAGTAGATGTTGATCGTGAAACTCACGAATTGATAATTAGTGATACCACATTCCCAAGTACACTTAGTTGTAACTTACAACCAACATTATATGTTGAAGCAACAAACATTGGGGAAAGTGACGAAGATGATGTCACCTATAAAGTAAGCAGTGCATCATTAGGAGTTGACCAGGAACGAGTTAACATTGACATTGACAAGTATTCCGATAGTGATAATTATCGACGAATCGGTTTCACGTTAAACCTTGCAGATGCTGCTGTTGGAACACATAATGTTCTCGTTGAAGTATTCCGAGATGATCAGTTGGAAGATTCTGAGCAATTAGAAGTAACTGTCAATCCGTGTTTAACAGCTTCAACTGGATCAACAACAACAAGTGTAAGTGCATCTGATACTATAGCACAGTTAGATAGGTTAACCGGTTCAGCTGTGGCACCAACGACTGTCATTGAATCATCATTCAGGGAAACTGACGGATACATGATCCTCTTAGGAATGTTAGTATTCTTAACACTCTTCGCTGTTCTGATGGGCGTTGTGGTTATGATGATTAAGAGGAAATAATTCCTCTTTCTTTTTTATTTTTTTAATAACATTTAAAACAAAAAACACTTTCTTTTACTTATGATCCAAACTATTCTTTTTGACGAAGAAGGAAAGCAGTACTATGTAAATGACATTTCAAGAGATTTCCACACTAAACATGGATTTCTTACTGCAAAAGATTTACAATCAAAGAAAGTAATTATTACTTCTAACACTGGTCATGAATTTAAGAAACTGAATCCAACAAGAAGAGATGTTCTCGATAAAATCAAACGTGGACCTCAAATAATTACTAACAAAGATATTGGATTGATTATTACTGAAACTGGATTGAATAAAGATTCAGTTGTGCTTGATGCAGGAACAGGTTCCGGTGCACTTGCTTGTTTTCTTGCTGGTATTGTAAAGAAAGTTGTGAGTTATGAAACAAATGAGAAGAATATCAAGATTGCTGAGCATAATAAGAAAACATTGGAAATAAAGAATTTAACTATAAAGAATAAAGATGTCTATGATGGGATAACTGAGAAAGATTTGGATGTTATCATTCTTGACGTTCCTGAACCACATCATGTGTTGAAACATTTGAAATCTTTGAAAAATGGTGGGTTTCTTGTTGTTTATCTGCCTTCATTAACGCAAGTTGATTTATTTATCAAAGAAGCGGCAAAGCACGATGTAATTGTTCTAAAAACAACTGAAACATTGCAGAGAGAATGGATAATTAAGAGGAATATCATGAGACCGGATTTCTCAATGCTTGGCCATACTGCATTCTTAACATTATGTAGAAAGGTATAATTAGAAAACAACAATGGTTAAAAAGAGATTCTTATTCCTCACTCTATGCATGTAAAAATAAAGAGAGTGGATAAATCATTACCTCTTCCGGAGTATAAAACTTCTGGAGCGGTGGCATTTGATGTTCTAGCGCGTGAAACTGTTGAAATAGCGTCGCAAACTATAGGGAGGGTACCTGTCAATGTCGTTATTGAAATACCACCAGGTTATATGTTGCTATTAAAAGATAGGTCAAGCACTCCAAGAAAGAAAGGATTACTCTGTACAGTTGGTTTCATTGACCAAGATTTCTGCGGGGAAACTGATGAAATTCAATTACAATTCTTTAATTTCAACCAACATTCTGTTTTTATTGAACGCGGTGAACGACTTGGTCAAGCTTCTTTTGTACGCATTGATAAATGTAAATGGATGGAAGTTGATGATATGTCCACGAACGATCGTGGCGGGTTTGGGAGTACGGGATAAATGCCGTTCAAACATCACGTAGCACAATACCAACTTGGAAACGGCGAACTTCGTCCAGAGCAACGTATTGTCGTTGGAACAAGAAGAGGACCAAAGGAACCCAGACGGTTAGCCGAACATCTAGGATTATCACGGCAACAACCAAAAACACTCATTACACATAGAAATTGGCCCAATGGTGAATATCTTCCAACATTCATGACAAAGGAATGTTTACCATCAAAAGATGGTTTACGGGAAGCAAGAGCAGATTTATTTCGTTATGTACCAAATTATGAGAAAGAAGGAAAACAAGTTTGGGGTGAAGGATTACGTGGAAGAACAGTGTACATTGTTCACACCCTCAGCAATAGCCTTTCTGTACAAGAACTTGAGAAACGTGTTGAATTTATTGCACGTACAGCAAAATATAACGGAGCGGAACATGTAAGTCTCATTGCATACACACTTGGTCATAGTGCTCAAGAGAGAGGAAGTCACGAAACAGAAAATGAACGTATGCAAACTGAGAAGGATAAAGAAAAATTTGATGGGCAAGCCGTTATTTCACGATTACAATTACAATTATACGCTACAGCAGGTGTGGATACTATCATCACCCCACAAAATCATTGTCCAAAAGAAACACAATCGTTATGTGATGATGTTAATGAAGAATTTATTCCAATGCAGATACAATCACGTGAAATAAATTCCACGTTGCGTTATCATTTAGATTTTGTGCACGTTGATCTTGCTCCGATGCTTGGATATTTCATTTCAGATTATGGTGGAAGTCACCTTGGATTTGATTTATCTAATAGTGGAGAGAACGTTTTATTTCTTTGTGTTGATAATGGGATATACCAAGATGGATTTGTTCAACGTGCAAGGCAACATTCTAGATTACATAATGCTGCACTTGCCGTTTTAAATAAAAAAAGAACTGAAGATGGAAGTAAAATAGATATTATTGAATTAGTACATACCGAAGGTCTTACAGAAGAACGTGGTATTGAAGGAATGTATGTCTTTGGACCTGATGATGAAATTAGGTCAGGAGAAACAATGAGGAAAGTGTTTGAAGTGTTTCGTGGACAAACATTAGAGGGTTTAGTAAGAGATCCAAAAATCAGAGGAACTCCAGCCAGGATTGCTGCTTATGCTGCCCGCACCAATTTCGCAGGGAATTCAGTAGACATTTTATCATCGCCAGCCATAGATGATGTTGTTATTACTAATTCCGATCCACGCGGATTAAGAAACATTGGAGAATTAGATAGAAAATTGCAAATGCTTTGGATTAATTTTATGATGGCTGAAGCGGCAAAAGCTAATGAACGTGGTGAAGACCCAAGCTCTATTCTTACCCCTGATTATATCAGAGAACATGACCTTCTTCGAGTTGAAGTACCACATGGTCACGAACGATTTATTCGAAATGGAAGAAAAAGTGGGATTATTTAACCAAAAACCCTTTATTCTTTCTTAAGAAATCAACAGTATATTTCAACCGTTCTTCACTTTCAGCATACACGGTAAATAACTTTTCACCCTTCTTCACTTTATCTTTCACATGTTTATACAAATATAACCCTGCACCTTTATCTTTTGGACAACCAGCAATGCGAGCAATTTTGGCAATGATTTCATTATCAATTTCCTTAACTTTACCCGATTTACCTGATGTAACATCTTTAGAGAATTCACCGACTTTAGTAATTTTCTGTCTTCCCTGGGCTTGTATCATTCGTCGCATTTGCATGTAAGCAGCGCCACTACTAAGCAACTCCTGTGCTTTCCTATATCCATTCTTAAATCCACCCATCTCCAATAAAATGCCAGACATTCGTAAACATTTTTCACGCAAGTCATCTGGAGCGTTAGGTTCATTTTTTAAAACACGCAGGACATCCTCAGCTTCCAAAACAGGACCTATTCCATTACCAATAGGTTGACTACCATCAGTGATAATAACACGAACATTCATATCAATACTTTTTCCAACCATCTCAAACATCTTTTTCAAATGTTTAGCCTGCTTCATGGTTTTAACTTTCACCTGCTTTCCCATGGGAATGTCAATAAGAACAGCGTTAGAACTTACTGAAGCTTTCTTTGCCATGACAGATGCAAGTAATTGACCTTCAGCATCAATCGACAATGGATGTTCAACTTCAATTATTTTATCATCGGCAGGAGCAAGATTCATAGTACCGCCCCAAATAATAAATCCTTTCACTTTTTTCATTAATTTGGTAACTTTCTTTTCACATAATTCAACCCGTGCCAACACTTCCATGGTGTCAGCTGTTCCGGCAGGTGAAGTAATCGCTCGGGAAGACGTTTTTGGCATATGCAACCCAGCTGCCGTGACAATGGGAACAACGACCATGGTTGTTCTATTGCCTGGAACTCCACCAATACAATGTTTATCCAACGTGAATTGTTTAAAATGAAGTTGGTCTCCCGTAACAACCATCGCTTTCGTCATGTCTACAATTTCTCTCTTTGTAAATCCGTTCAGATAACCAGCAGAAACAAAATAGGCTTTCTCAACTGCACTTAACCGATCATTTGAAATATCATCCATGATATGACATAGTTCTAAACAACTCAATGTTTTTCCATTCAATTTGTCTCGTATATGTTTGACCGATTTTGGTTTGGAAGTTAATGATACGTCCACATGTTTTCCACCATTAATTCGTAATTTATCAAGAACATCTTCAAACAACCCTACTTTTCCTTCAGGCACAGCTTTTTTCCCTTCAGAGATGTCAAGAATGGCCACCGTATTCCTTTTTCTGTAGGTGACTAGAACACGATCACCTGCTCTCAAATCTAATTTAATAGCATCTTTTTTATTCAGAATCGCTACGAGGACACTACCTGTGGCTATGTCCATATCCTTTACCGTGAATTTCATCCTCTTTTTCAATAGAAATTAAATGAAAGAGATTTATAAAAGTATCTAGAACACTCCTTCCTTCTTCAACAATTCAATAGCAACTATCTGTTCTTTCTTCAACGAATAACGATTTTCCCACTCAGAATCAGAGTAATTCTTTCTCTGCGGGTTTAAATCTAATGAAAAACCAATATCTAAATCAATGACAGCTTTCGCAACATCAATTAATCCTCTGCCACCCATTCCTTCAAGTAAAGGAGCACCTTCTTCCATCACTTGCTTGCCAACTTCCCAGCCACAAGTAGCGTCAGTTAATTGTAAATCAAACAATTTACCAGAATGTGCTAACTTTTTAGTATATTGTAATAACGGAACAGAAATACCACGAGGATACCATACACCAGGTAATTCAACATGTTTATCAGTCACCACTTTAGACAACAAATAATGAGCAGTATCTAAACAAATGCCAACATTTTGTTGATTTCTGAAATGCTTCAAGAACTCATCAACTGAATGGGAGGAATGCATTAGCGGTTCCACTAATATCCTTTTTGGATCAACTATTCTATCTCCCCGTAATGGAAGGGGCATATTTTCCACACCAAAATGGATCGATTTGAAATCCTTAGTAACATCTTGCAAATGCTCAAACGCTTTACTTTGAAGTTGACTTTGCATGGTTTGTAAATCATCCCAATCTTCCTTCCATTGAAATCCATTTACTAAATCTGGATAATTAAGAGGAAAGAAACAGGTAGAGAAGTGAATAGTCATTCTCTTCACGTTATGTTTCTCAACAATTTCACTCATTTCTCTTAAAGTTTGAGAAGATTCAGGATAATAGAAATTAAAATTTTTATTTGGATTTCTTGCTGCGAACGGATGATGCACTGTTAATGACTCAGCTGCTAAATCTTTTCCAATGGAATACTCAATCATGTCACCAATTAAATGAAATGGTGGTCTACCTTCCTCAATGCCACCAGCATACAATTGTAATCCAGTTTTTCTATCAGGCAAATGAGTCCTAAGAATGTCAACGCAACTATCAACTTGCTTTACCGCATCCTTATGATGAAACGTTCCGACAGGTAACTGGATATAGGCCATAGAATGTTTATTTTACATCGGTACTTAAATGTTATTAAAAAAAGAGTGACTACAAAAATCATGAAATGTAGACAAATTTTCAGAAAAGTTTAAATATGTAGTCACCTACCACAGATGCATGCATATTGAAAAAAGAAAAGTAAAAGCAAAGACAAAGTACTATTTAGCACATTCCTATAGAGAGGGTAACAAAGTTCATAAATTCAGAAAATATTTAGGACAGAATATTAAAAAATTGAAAGAAAGAAAAAATATTGCTGAGAAATTAATTCTCGAAGAGATACACAAATATAAAATCATTAAAGACCCGCTTCATTTTGAATTATCAGAAAAAGAGATTAAAGCAATCAGCGATCTTGAAAAGGAAATCCCTCTGAACATCCATCATTTTTCAGAACAGCAGTGGACAGTATTCTCAGAAATTTTTACTTATAATACAAATGCCATAGAGGGAAGTAGGCTGAATCAGAGAGAAGTACAAAAGATATTGGAAGAAGACAAATGGCCGGACAAGTCTAAAGAAGATATTGCAGAAACATACGGTGTGGACGACGCCATACAGTTTATCAGGGAAACACATGAACACATCTCAATAGACATTATCAAAGAGATTCACAAAATTGTATTCAAAAACTCAAAATCTTTTGCTGGAAAGTTGAGGAAAGCAGGAGAAGAGGTTGTTGTTATGGACAATCAAGGGCATGTTGTCCATGAAGGAGCTCCACAACCCAGGGTTAATCATTTGTTAAAAGAATTAGTAAAATGGTACGAAAAAAACAAAAAGAAATACCCTGGACTTATTCTGGCCGCAGTTGTACATAACCAATTTGAAAATATTCATCCATTTCGAGATGGGAATGGGAGGGTTGGAAGAATTTTGATGAACAATATTTTAATCAAACATAACCTACCACCACTCAATATTGATTTCACAAACAGAATGGAATATTATAAATCATTGCAGGCGTACGAAAAGAAAAAAGATCTTCAACCAACAATCACATTATTTATGAAAGAATACAACGAATTGCAGAAGAAATTAGGTGACTACAAAAATCATGAAATGTAGACAAATTCTCAAAAAAGAGGAGAAATGTAGTCACCTGTTAATGGCCTTCGTTACCAATTGTGAATCCGAACTTACCACACAATTACCTTTCACTACAGTACCTGGTTTCAACACAACATTATCACCAATGATTGAATCTTCAACGATACAATTATCTGCAATTTCAGCACCTGGGAAAATAACTGAATTTTTGATTTTAACATCATTACCAACGATAGAACCCCGTCCAAGTGTTACTTGAGCAAATTGTGAATCACCTACAATGGCACCTGGTCCTTTCAATACCGATGTTTGGTAATATCGCTGCAGTAAGAAATTGTTTGCTTCAATAACTTGATGTGGATACCCCACGGGCAACCAGTAATCTTGCAAAGGTAAATATTCAACTTCAGTTGTTTTCGCTAAATCATTGATTGCTTCAATAATTTCATACTCGCCTCGTGGAGATTTTCGTATGTTTTCCAAAAAAGGAAAAATATCTGCAGTAAATTTATACAATCCTAAATTAATCAAGTTTGAAACGTAATGTTTGGGTTTCTCAACAATTTCTTCAATCTTACCATCTCTCACTCGTAATGCACCATACTTTGACGCATCATCCACTTCCCGAGCAAGTAAACAATTTTTTTTCTTTGAAATAGCTTCAATATCTTCAGCTGCGTATAAATCATCGCCATTAAGAACAACAAACTCTTCACCAACCAAATCTCGTGCTGTTAGTAGAGCATGACCAGTACCTTCCTGATCTTCCTGTACAACATATTTAAGAGGTAACCCATGATATTCATCACCGAACGCAGCACGAATCATCTCTTTCTTATAGCCGACAACAATAACCACTTCATCTACTAATCCTTGCAATTGATCTAAATTCCATGCCAATAATGGTTTATCTGCTAATGGAATGAGTGGTTTTGGTTTATCTAACGTTAATGGGAATGTTCGAGTACTTTTTCCTGCTGCGAGAATTACTGCTTTCATTGCTATCACCTAATTGTAGAAAAAATTAGCTGTTTAAAAACGTTGTGGAAAACCAAAGAAGATTACTCATCCATAAAATCCTGAGGTTTATTGTCAAAATCCTTATTTCCTCTTTTAGCCAAATACTCACGGGAAATTAAATAGAAGAACATTCCAATAGATTTCTTTCCTTTATTATTACAGGGAACAACTAAATCAATATCATTCGATTGATTATTCGTATCACACAACGCAACAACTGGAATACCAATTCTTCGTGCATCTGCAACGGCATTCTTATCTGGCCATGGATCTGTAACGAGTAAAACTTTCGGTTCAATAAACGTTGTTAATTGTGAATTTGTTAATATCCCTGGTGGATATCTTCCAGTTATTACATTGATTCCTGTTAATTTTTGAAGTAATCGTAATCCTTTCCATGAATTTTCTCGTCGTCCAACGATTAGAATCTGGTCAGGT
>NZBF01000007.1 GCA_002687775.1 Nanobdellota archaeon | reverse complement strand
AGATACATATTGTATCATAAAAGGGAATTTTCATTCTAGTTTCTTAAGTTTGTGAGTTTCTGTTCAATAGAGTGATGTTATAGAGAGAAAGTTGAGAGCATTATTTTTCTTTTAAGAAAAAGTAGAGAATAGGGACTATAAATAAGATGATTCCAGTCATTTGGAATGCAACATTTATGGAATATAATTCTGCCAGGTATCCTGCGAATGGTGCAAAAATGGCTAATGCTAGTTTTTTTATTAGTTCAGCAACTGAGTAAACTGTAGCCCTCATACTAGAAGTAACTTCTTTATGGATTAAATGATCTAAAATAGGTGTTCTAAGCCCAAAGAATAATGGAGATAAGAGCATGAAAAATACAGCTAACCATTTATTCAAAAGAGTTGCAATTAAAACTGTAATTGGGGGGAATATTACTGTAAACATGATTGCTTTCTTGTCACCAAATTTCGTCCGAAAAGTTGTGTTTAAGTTCCTATCAATCCGAGGCGAAGCCGAGACATACTGTCCGAAGGACTGGGGGAGTTCTATTCCATAAAAGAGCTTTAGCGATACTTCGAAAATAATGATCAAAAGGGAGTTCCTACTTTGTTTTTCACATTTCAAGGCGCGGCGTTAATAGAAACTACTTTACAGTGATAAAAAAAGAGAAAAGTTTATAAATAATTGAACATTTTCACACTTAAAATGGCATTAGAAAACGTTACTGGGAATTTATTGGCGTACAAAGAACTAGAGCTAGGCACATTTCAGCATGTTGACCAGCTTACTACTGAGCGAAGAACTAACCATGGATTAAGGAATCAATGGTTTTATACTGCTGATGGTGAATTGTATACAGTTCAAAAAAGAAAGCATTTATGGGTAATCACTCGTGAACCACAAAATTTAGTCTTAAAAAATATTGACGAAGCATATAGCCAACTAACAGGACAAGGAAACTATTTTCCTGATGCTGATGCTGCACAATCTTCTTTGGAGCATGAGGATAGTGTCGTTGTCAATCTGAAGGGATTAAAACTTATGAAAGACTACGACCAGTATGGACATTTCGTAGTTAATCCTAAAGCAGTAGGGAAATTAAATTCTGAGCAAAGGAAAGCTGCTCAGCGTATCTATGGTCCAGACGAGGAAAATTTTGGTCAAAACATGGAAATATTTGCAGAAGCAGGAAAAACTCCCTACGTTTTCGTATTAATGCCTGACTATGTTCAAGGTATGTTAAGAAGTAATGACAAAAAATTCGTTGGGCGGGCTTCGTGGCTGGGTGATTTCAACGACGGTTCATACTTCGATGCCAATGGTCGTAATGTTATCAATCATGACGCCCTGCGTGGGGTACGTCGTGTAATCGCCGAAGGCGACGCGCCTGAAAATGAAGTTCCATCAACCCCACAGGAAACGGAAAGATTAAGAAGCCCAACTATGGAAGAAATTTTGGCAGTATCTCGAACGCATGTTCCTGAATTTGGTTGGGAACAATTCCAAACTGAAATTGGAAAGTTATATAAACCATAATTTTTTCTTCATTCTTGTCTCGGCATTACTCTACATAATGTGGAGTAGAGCTGGACTACACGCTCTTATGCTATGGCGTTGGCGACAACTTTATAAAACATTCAGTTTAGACTTGCTCTAAGCTGATAAGACAACCGTGACACAATACTTCTGAGTATTATGGCTGAAACAGTGGTGAAAAATGGGCATCAAGAGCTATGATGTTGGGCGGGCTTCGTGGCTGAATAATTTCAACAACAATTCAAACTTCAATGCCAATGATCGTAATGTAAACAATCATAACGCCCTGCGTGGAATAGCCCACTATAATGCTGAGACACTTCTTTTGAAACCTCGTGATCTCTGGAAAGAATTATGCAGTATTCAAAATTTGGAATTATCCTACAAGAAAGCAAGAAAACATAAAACATTAAGGCCATGCGTTCTTGAATTTGAAGGAAATCTTACTGAAAATCTGGATTTATTGAGAACAGAGCTTCTTTTTCATTCATATAAACCAATACCGTTAAAGACATTTATCCTGCGAGATCCAAAAACAAGAAAAATAAGCAAATCAGATTTTCGTGACAGGGTTATTCATCATGCGTTATGCAACATCATTGAACCATTCTTTGAGAAAATGTTTATCTATGATTCTTATGCTAATCGCAAAGGAAAAGGAACACTTAAAGCAATCCATCGTTTCCAATATTTTCGCAAGAAACTTTCTCAGAATAACACTTCTCAGGTATTTATCTTAAAATCGGACATTCGCCATTATTTTGATGAAGTTGACCATTCCATTCTGTTAAAAATCATTGGAAAGAGAATTCATGACCCTAAAGTTTTGTGGCTAATACGAAGGATATTGAGTAACTATTCCATGAGCGAAGGCAAAGGTATGCCATTAGGCAATCTTACCTCACAATTCTTTGCTAATGTGTATTTGAATGAATTGGATAAGTTTGTAAAACATAAGCTGAAATCAAAACAGTACATTCGCTATGTTGATGATTTTGTAATCCTACATGGTTCTGAGGAAAAATTAGCAGAATGGAAGAAAAAGATTGCTAAATTTCTAAAGGAGGAATTGTTGTTAGACTTACATCCAGAGAAGACAAGGATAGTTTTATCTAGTGATGGTGTGGATTTTCTTGGGTTGAAGATTTTTCCATTCCACAAAATAATGAAGAAGAGAAATGTCCGTTCATTTAAGAGAAAGTTGAGATTGATTTGCGAGAAATTTGATAATGGTGAAATAATGTATGATGAAGTTTATGATTTTCTGGAAGGTTGGATTGCATATGCAAAGAATGCAGATACGTTTAATTTGAGAAGTAAGATTATGGGTGCTATTGAGAATAAGTTTCAAAATGAAGTGTCTACAAAGGAATACAATAGAATTAGTAAGAAGTAGAACGCCCCGCCATATCTATTTTTAACGTTGTTTTTAGGAACCCCCCTATCAGAATAATCAAATTTCTTTACGAAGTAAAGTGTAACTTTTAGAACTCCCCCATTATTTTTTAGAACTTAAACACAATTGAAACTAACGATGTTAAGTCGCTTAGGGTTCATCCCTAGGTCGAGCGAACATAGTGAGCGAAGAAGTCAAATTTTCATTTCTCCTAAGGGCAGGGTATAGAAAGGCGAGAAAACACAAAAATAACCGAAAAGTTTATATGTAACTAGGCGTTATACTATATTACATGGTGTTATAAATGACAAAAATACTAGTTGACTTATCGGAACAAGAGGACAAGATTGTTGAAGTTTACAAATTAGTTAATGGTTTGAAAACAAAACAAGAAGCAATCAAGCACATTATTAAGTATTTTGAAGTCAACATAACACCAAAAAACATGAAAAAAAATGAGGATTATTATAAAAAAGCATTAAAATTTTAGGAGGATAATAAAATGAATTATTGGGCACTTGGATTTGGGATTGGAGGTGGTCTTGTAGTTATTGGTTTAGCTAGATTTGTTTGGAAAACATATAACGATCTTGTTATCAAACGAATTAATGTTGATAAACAAGCAAGTCACGTTGAGGTTCACTTAAAGAAGAAGTTTGATATGATTCCAGCAATAGTTGAAGCTGTTAAGGGATATGCTAAACATGAAAAAGGAACTTTGGAGCAGGTTACAAAACTTAGATCACAATGGGGTAGAAGTAAGTCTCCTGAGGCAAAGATCAAGACAGCAAATATGTTAGAATCAGCACTATCTAAACTTCTTGTTATTCAGGAAAGATATCCCAAATTAAAGGCAGATAAGAGTTTTATGAATTTGCAACGTAGTATTGGTTATGTAGAAAAGGAACTTGTTCATGAAAGAAAAGTTTACAATAAACGAGTTGGTTGGTACAATGGACAAATTCAAGTGTTTCCTAAAAATTTAGTTGCAAAGATTTTCAAATTTGAAGAAAGACCATTTTTCTCAATGAAAGGATGAATAAGATAATTGTAATTTTATTGGGAATTTTTGGTTTTGCATCTATTTCTTTTTTTTTGATGTGGGGAGCTCTTCATTTAATGGGAGAACATTAAACTGCTGAAGAAGTAAAGAATTTGCCAAATACTGTTGAAGAAATAAAAGACAATGTTACAACTGAAACTGCAAATACTCTTACTGGAGCAATGGTTGAATTGAATGAAGAAAGAAAACAAGCAGTAGAAAATGAAGAAGATCCATATTTGAAAATGGTGGTTAATCTTATTTTTTTAGCAGTAATAGTTCAATTTGGGATTGCTATTCTTGCATTGTTTGGAATAAAAGTAAAGTAATTATTTTCTCGCCATTAAATTTAGTTTTTTACAGTTTAGTTAAAGTATCAATACCCTGCCCTCTTACAATTTACTAGAAATGAAAATTTTATTCGACTTAATCGCTGTTAAATACCCCGACGACCAAAGGGAGGAGAGTGCAACGTGGTCGAGGTTTAAATTCCCGAAGGGAATATTAAACCGAAGAAGTAAGCCGTAGGGAGCCTAAACACTTCCAGGATGAGAATCAAGCGTTAGCAATAAAAGGGCGTTCTTTCCAAAAATTATTTAAATAGAGTATAGTTTTGAATAGATATAATAGAATCAATATAAGAGGTTGCTAAAATGAAAAAATTAATTGCTTTAATTATGATTTTGATTGTAGGTTTGATGGTGGTTACTGGTTGCAGTACAACTACTGATAATAGTGATACTATTCAACCACCTGCTTTGCCTGATGAGAAAATGGATAAATCAGCAGAAAGCTTAGAGGACAATACCCTACAACCACCAGAACTTCCGGAGGAATAAAAATGAAAAAAATATTAGGTTTAATTTTAATGGTATCTCTGTTAGTTGTTCCTGTTGTATTTGGATATGCTAACTTAAAAGAAATGCGTGATGGACAAGGATATGTTACCAATGATGACTCAAATGCATTTTATTATAAATATGATCTGAGCGTTGAACTAAATGAAGGATGGAATTTGGTATCTACATTTTCTGGACCAAATCAAATATTGCCAACCAGTGAAATTAAGGATAATAATATTAAAGCAGTTTATTATTATGCTCCACTACAAAAACAATATGTAGATTGGTTAAGTGTTATGCAGGGAAAGTCTGAAATTCCATCTTGGTGGGATACTCAAGATGCCAATATTGCAAACGGCGGATCTATGTGGGTTTACTCAAATAAAGATGGAGTTCTTAAATATTGGGCAGATGATTTTAAACAACGAAGAATTTTAGTTAATGGTTGGAATTTCATAGCAATTACACCAGAAATGGCAGAAGTTCAAAGTCCAGGAATGTATACTTTTCCAGTTACGTTTGAGCAATCAGGTTGTAGCGTAAGTAAAGTTTATGCTTTTGATTCTAAGAAACAATCTTGGGGAAAAGTTGAACACTTCGAAACTGGTGGAAACGCAATTGGTGAAGAATTTATGGGAATGGGTCTTGTTATGAAGATTAGTTCTAACAATGATCTTTGTGTATGGACACCTGGAGA
Source organism: Nanobdellota archaeon (assembly GCA_002687775.1). Next base: position 901 of record NZBF01000007.1, on the reverse strand, counting down.
GCAAGATGTTTCTGGGCCTCCATCATTACCAAATTAATTTTTTCATTTTTATTCTGTTTTATTAATAAGAAAGAACGCCCGTTAATTATTATAGTTTTTAAGAATAGAATTTACTTCTAATGGCTCCCCAAGGCTTATTGTATTTAATGATGTTAAGTCTGGGGGACTTCATGTCCCCCCAAGCTTTGCATACAAAGTGCTGAGGTTTTTGTGACCGAGAAGAAAAACTGGTGCCTAATCTCCATTTATTCTTTATTGTTTTATTTTAGAAAGGGGGACTTAAACAACTAGATGTTTTTAGTTGAAGATAATTTATTTGAGTATCAAGAAAACTGTTATTAAATTTTTGCACAAAGATTTATATGTCTGTTCCTTGAATTATGCTTAATATGAAGAATTATGGAGAATTACCTGATTCAATGGAACCAGAGGAAGTTGCTACTTGTTTTAATGAGATATTAATCGAAAAAAATGCATCAAAATCTGATATTATTGAAGCTCTTGGTGAAATGTCAGATAGACAGTGGCATACTTATGAAGTAATAAATCCCGATTTAAAGGAAAAAATAACAAAATGGTTAATAGATCATTTAGATTTGGAAAATGCTGAGTTTGTAGAATCAACAATATATATATCGGCACATCTTGGTCTAGAAAAAATTGGCAGATTATTAAAGGAATCATTAAAGAAAAATCTGAAACCAGAAGTTAGGAAAGAAATTGAAGAAGCGATTGTTGAAATTAAGACATGGGATGATCCCTATTCAGGAATGAAATAAGACCTCTTCATTAGTTTAAGTCCCCTACATTCTTTTTTGAGATAAAGTTTACACATAAAAGGCACCAGTCAAGTTCATAATGTTTAGCGTAAGCGTAGTTCTCCTAAAGGTCACAAAAACTT
>NZBF01000006.1 GCA_002687775.1 Nanobdellota archaeon | reverse complement strand
TGTATCCCAATATTTCGTCGTAATCACCTCCATATTTCTTTGTAATACTTTTTACAGTCTCACCTTTTACTACGCTATGGCGCACTCCTGTAATAGGTAAGATGATAAGTGTTTGTCCAGGAGTTATGAATGACCCTCTTTTAATATCATTTGCCCAAATAATAGTATTCGTTGAAACACTAAACATTTTTGCAATTTGTGAAAGTGAATCTCCTTCACGCACTACATAAATACTAATCTGATCAGACGATGCAGGCCTCTCTTCAATTTCAGCAATTGTTCCTGACGGACCGATTTCAGAAAGAAGCGCTTCATCGTCAACTATAATTATGTCACCGCCACCTTTTGAAGGATTTGGGTCAATGTTGAGTGCTGCACGTAAGACAGGAATTGTTTGGGAATTATAAACACTTGCGGTTTGTGAGAATTCAATCTTTGATGATTTAAACAAGTTTGATACAAAAGAAAATACTCCAGCATTAGCAGAGCTTGGAGTAGACGCAGCAGCCATCAGGACCACAAGAAACAGCACTTTTACTGTAAAAAGAGTCCACAAATTCGTTATTTTAGCCTGATTTCTAGCGGATTTACAGCCGGAATCAGGGTCTTGGTTTATGGGTGTGATATGTGTTGTTTTATTGCGACAATGCTTGAGTTTCTAGTAATATGGCTTTGTTAAGCCACAAAGAAAATCGCTACCAGTCAGTATTCTCTCACTATACTTGCCTGAAATTGAAAGTCAACGAGGTTATCCACCACACCATAAACGTGATATAGTAGCAAAATATGCATCTAAAAGGCCTAAATTCACAGCAGAAACAAGCGGTTTTACACAAAAACGGCCCACTTTTGATTATTGCGGGTGCGGGTGCTGGGAAAACTAAAACAATCACACATAGAATACTTAATCTTATAAAAACAGGCACGCACCCTGAGAATATATTAGCTGTTACATTCACAAACAAGGCTGCAAAAGAAATGAGAGACCGTGTCAGAGACTTAATTAGCAAAGACAAAGATATAAATTTACCTGTTTCGCAGCAACTTTATCCATATGTTGCTACATTTCATGCACTTGGTGTCCATATTTTAAAAGAGAACGCGCGGCTACTAAACACAACACGACATTTTAAAATCTTTGATAGAAATGATTCTCTCTCTGCGATTAAAGACGCACTCAAAAAGGCAGACCTTGACCCGAAACAGTTTGAACCAAGAAAGATTCTAAGTGTAATCTCAAAACAAAAAGGGAATATAATTACACTAAATAAATATGAAGAAAGTACGGGGAACTCATTCTTTGGGGGAGTTGTCGCACAAGTATGGAGAGAGTATGAGAAAATTTTAAGAGAAGAAAAGGCATATGACTTTGATGACCTTCTTTTGAAAACGGTAATTCTTTTAGAGAAAAACGAAAATGTTTTAGAGAAATATAAAAACATTTGGAAGTACATTCACATAGACGAATATCAAGATACAAACAAAGTTCAGTGCAAGCTTGCAAACTTACTTGCGGGAAGTGAGAGTAATATTTGTGTCGTTGGTGATGTAGACCAAAACATTTATAGTTGGCGTGGTGCAGATATAGAAAATCTTTTAGATTTTGAAAATAAATATAAAAATACAAAAACACTTCTTCTTGAAGAGAATTATCGTTCTACTAAAAACATTCTTGAAGCTTCAAATTCTATAATAAAGAAAAATAAAAAACGAAAAGAAAAAAATCTATTTACTAAAAATATGGACGGAGAAAAACTTTCTCTCTTTTGTGCTCTTAATGAGAATCATGAAGCACAATTTATCACCCTTAAATCAAAAGAGCTTATTGACTCCGGTGTAGACCCCAAAGAAATCGCAGTTCTTTATCGCGCAAACTTTCAATCAAGAATTTTAGAAGAAGTTTTTCTCTCGCTCGATGTGCCCTATCAAGTGCTTGGAGTGCGCTTCTTTGAGAGAAAAGAGGTTAAAGATGTCCTCGCATATCTTCAAATAGCCTTAAATCCTGAGAGCATTTCTACTTTAAAAAGGATTATAAATGTGCCCGCAAGAGGTATTGGAAAAGTGACGTTTTTAAAGATTGTAGAGGGAAGAGAGGGTGAATTAAGTGCATCTATAGCACAGAAAGTCGCAGATTTTAGAGCTATATTGAAAGAGATTTCAGATATTGCAAATAAATCAAAACCAAGCGAGACGATTAAGTTTATTCTAAAGAGGTCGGGTATTGAAAGCACTCTTAAAGATGGGAACGATGAGGATTTGGAACGACTTGAAAACATAAAAGAGCTTGTGACACTTGCTTCAAGGTATGATGTGCTTAAACCAAATGAAGGTATTGAAAAACTTTTAGAAGATGCCGCTCTTGCAACTGAACAAGATGAACTCAAAGAAGAGAAAAATGCAGTTCGACTTATGACAGTACACGCATCAAAGGGTTTAGAATTTAAATATGTATTTATTGCAGGACTTGAAGATGGGCTATTTCCACATAGCGGACTTTCTGATGAGAAAAAAGACGACGAGGAAGAAAGAAGATTGTTTTATGTTGCACTTACACGCGCAAAGAAAAAAGTTTATCTTTCCTACGCTTCTGTGCGAACAATTTTTGGTTCGCAGACGGTGAGTATGCCATCAGAGTTTATAATGGATATTGACGATGAACTTCTTGAAGAAGCAGAACTTGAAAATTCTGGAGAAAAAATAATTAACTTAGATTAAATTTATGATTAAAGCAAACAAATCCAAAAAAAGTCTGGGACAAAATTTTCTTACATCACAATCTATTGTGGATAAGATCGTTTCTACTGCAGATATTAAAAGTAGCGATATTGTTCTTGAAGTTGGTCCAGGAAAGGGGATTTTAACGGAAGCTTTACTTGGAAAAGCGGGGAAAGTAGTTTCTGTTGAGAAAGATGATGAACTCATCCCACTTCTTAAAGAAAAATTTGCGGATGAAATTAAAAACGGAAAGTTGATTTTAGTACACAGCGATATTCTGACTTTCAACTTTCAACTTTATAAACTTTCCAACTTTAAAATCGTTGCAAATATTCCGTATTACATCACCGGAGAGTTTTTAAGGAAAATGCTTTCGTCAGATATTCAGCCTAGCCAGATGGTTTTACTTGTGCAAAAGGAAGTTGCAGAAAGAATTATAAGAAGTAAAAAAGAAAGCATTCTTTCAATAAGTGTAAAAGCTTACGGAGAACCGAAATATATAAGAACTGTAAAAGCAGGGAGCTTTAACCCTACACCAAAAGTGGACTCTGCAATTTTACTCATAGATAATATATCCAAAAATTTCTTTAAAAATATAGACGAAAAACGATTTTTTGAGGTTGTAAAAACTGGATTTGCCCATAAACGCAAGCTTTTAAGGGGTAATTTAAGTACCTTTGCGGATAAAGAAAAGTTGAAAATTATCTTCAAACAGCTCGGGATTGATGAAAAAATCCGTGCTGAAGAAATCTCAGTTGGAGAATGGGGAAAACTTGCTAGAATGCTTTAAAAATTCAAGAAAACTATCCACAAATAAGTATATTTTTATAGCAAGAATATACTTATTTTTGCTATAATTTAAGTACAATTTAATGAAAATTTTATCGGGGAAAAAGCTCACGCTTGTGATTTTTGGATTGCTTATAATAGCAGGAATTGGGTTTCTTGTGTCTCAATCAAATCGCACTAATTACGGTTCGTCTCCCGGCGTTTTGGTTTCAGGAAACAATAGTAATTCGCTTGAGAAATCTACAATTGCAAAACTTACAAATAAAGATAGCGATAAAGACGGACTCAAAGATTGGGAAGAAGATTTATGGGATACTGATCCAAACAATTCTGATACTGATGGGGATGGAACTTCCGATGGTGATGAGGTAGACGAAAACAGAAATCCAAAAGTTGCCGGACCAGACGATATGTTCCAAAAAGATGTTTTTGTAAGACAAGCAAGTCCAAGTTTGGGAAATAGTGACCTTACAGAGACTGGAAAATTTTCACGAGAATTTTTCAATGAATATCTTTCTTTAAAGCAATCTGGCGTATCTTTTGATGACGAAGAAGCCCAAAACCTTCTTGTTGACTCAGTGCTTTCAAAAACGCAGGAAGAGATAAAAAAAGATTCTTATACATCTACTGATTTAAATATTACTCAAGATGACAACGTAGAATCAATTAAAAAATATGGGAACGAAATGGGAAATATCATAATTAAATATTCAATAGAAAGTGAAGGTGAATTAGTAATTTTAAAAAGAGCGCTTGAAAACAACGACAAAGAAGAAATAAAAAAATTAGAACTTATAATCAAAGGATATAAAAATCATTTGAACAATTTTCTTAATGTTCCTGTCCCGCAAAGCGCTGTCGATACGCATTTAAAGATGGTAAACAGTTTTTCGTTAATAATTGATACAATAGAGAAAATGAGGGCTGTGTTCAGCGATCCTTTGGTTGCGCTTAACGGTGTTGCGATGTATCAAGACGATGCGCAGGAGCTTGTTGATGCTTTTCAAGATTCAAATGAATATTTTAAAATAAAAGACATATCTTTTGATAAAAATGAAGCAGGATATGTGTTTACACATCTAATTATATGAGTACATCAGCTGTTATGAAAAAAAACAAGAGTATATATAAAAAAATAATTATTTTTATACTTATTTTGTCATTAATAACTCCAATTAGTTTTTTTGTACAGCCAAATTTTGTACAGCCAAATAAAGTACATGCTGTTGACTTTGATGATGCATTTAATGCAGGATCTTTTATTGCAAATACAGCATCAGCTTCTGCAAATTGGGTAAGTGCGGCGGCTGATTCCATATCAGCTTCAGCTCAAACGTCACTTGTAATTAAAGAATTTCTTCTTGATACAATTGCATGGGGTATTGTCAATTTACTCATTCAAGAAATGTCGCACAGTATCATAAACTGGATTAACTCTGGTTTCCAAGGAAACCCAGCTTTTGTGACAGACTTTGGAGGTTTTCTAAGAAATATTGCAGATGAAAAAATTGGAGAGATCATAGAAGGATCGGACCTCGCATTTTTATGTGACCCGCTTGATATAAAATTCTCGCTTGCCCTTAGATATGCGACTCCTTTTAAAAAGAAGGTTGAATGTACTCTTTCTGATGTGGTGGGCAATATAGACGACTTTATTAATGGGGATTTCGGCCGCGGTGGATGGGACGGATGGATAGAGCTTACAACAAAACCCAAGAACAACAGATACGGTGCGTATCTTTCTTCTGCTGCGGAGCTTGAAGCAAGGATCCAGTTTTCACAATTTGAGAAAGGTAAGGTTGTGGAATTTGGTAGAGGATTTCTTTCATATGAAAAATGTGATGAAGGTCCACAGCCACAAGGTGGAGGTCCGGGGGCTCCTATAAATTGTGAAATCGTAACCCCTGGCTCTGTGATTGAAAAGCAGCTGAACAGCACTTTAGGACTTCCAGCACAAAGGCTTGTAATTGCAGATGAAATCAACGAGATTGTGGCAGCTCTTATTGGCCAACTCTTGAAAAAGGTAATAACTGGAGTTAGGGGACTAAGAGGTGTTAGTCAAAGAGACAGTAGTGGTTCGTCTTATCTTGACCGTATCAGGAACGAAAGAAGCGGCAACGATCAAAACGCCTTTAGAGATTTAAGAGGCAGAATTCTTGATCAGTTTAATCTCGCTGTTAAAAACGAAACTGCTTACTTGGTAGCAAATCAAAAATCACTTGATTCTGTTATTGCTGCCACTGATTCTATTACTGCTACTGAAGGCAAACTCGTGGAGCTTGAAACATGCTACGCTGACAAATCCGCAGACGGAGGTTTGAATTTGACAACTGCTGAAAAAGCGGTGGCGCAGGAGAGAATGAACAATGCTTCGACAACACATAGAACTCTTCTTGATAACTTAGGGTCAAATGAACTTACAGCGTCAATTGCTGAGAGAGACTTAAGTAAAGTAACAAAAGATACTATTGAGACGACAACCAATGAGCTTACAAATGAAATAGCAGCATCGGATTCAAATCTTACAACATTGGTATTGATCAGAAACACAGTTGAAGAAGCGACTTCTGAAAATGATCTTAGCGTCCCCACCAACAGATTAAGTGAAATGATGGTCAATAGAACTATTCATAATGAACCAAGTGTGATTATCGCCGAGCAGGAACGAGATAGTATGGTAGATGTGATGAATCTATTAAAAAGTACAATGAATACATTAAAACAAAACACTGAGGCAAAAATAATTGAATGTAACGAATTTCCAAAGGATATGAGGACAAGTAGTAGTTCAACACCATAAAACAATGAAATTTTTCGCATCTAAAAAAATACTTCCTACCATCCTGATAATTGCAGTACTTGCAACAGGAATTTTTGGTGTGTTTAATGTAGGAGTTGTAAATGCCGCAGAAGAAGACGAGTTTGATCCTTTTAATGTTCCAGCTCCTGTATCTTCTCAAGATCAGGACAATCAGGAAAGTAAACCTAATGACACTAACCGAAGAACTAATAGAAATAATGTTACTAATACTTCAGAAACCGACACAACTGGGGAGTTTCGTGAAAGAGATACCAATGAAGAAGCTAAAGATGAAAATCTTGTTGCAGGAAGGGCTTTAGTTGACCCAGATGCAAATAAAAAAGGAGTAACTATAGGGTGTAGTTTGTTTA
>NZBF01000005.1 GCA_002687775.1 Nanobdellota archaeon | reverse complement strand
TGCTGAAGAACCTGAGGCACCTGCTGAAGAGACACCTGCAGAAGAGCCAGAAGAACCTGAGGCACCTGCTGAGGAAACACCTGCAGAAGAACCTGAGGAACCAGTTGAAGAACAGCCTGCAGAAGAACCTGAGGAACCAGTTGAAGAGCAACCTGCGGAAGAGCCTGAAGCACCAGCTGAAGAGACACCTGCAGAAGAGCCAGAAGAACCTGCGGAAGAAACTCCTGCTGAAGAACCTGAGGCACCTGCTGAAGAGACACCTGCAGAAGAGCCAGAAGAACCTGAGGCACCTGCTGAGGAAACACCTGCAGAAGAACCTGAAGCTGAAGATGAACCAACACCAGACCCTGATCCGACACCTGAACCCGTTCCTCAACCAGATCCAACTCCAGAACCCCTGTCGGAACCACAACCAGAACCAGTTCCAAGTGCTCATGATTTAATGAAACAAAAAGAAGAACAACCAGAAATTACAATCGAGGAACCAGTGGAACGTTCAAGTCCACGAACAGCATTTATCAAAGAAGAAAAACCAATGTCTGCAGATGATTTACTTGCAGATTTAGAAGATGAGGATGACGAAGATGAAATTCTTGAGATCAAAGATAATCAAGATGAAGAAACGAAAAAGGCTGAAGAGCTTTTTGAAAAATTGAAAAAACAAGGAACGTTACGAGAGGATAATTAGGAGGAAATCAAAAATGGAATATATCTATGCGGCAATGCTGCTTCACAAAGCAGGGAAAGAAGTCAATGAAGAGAATGTTAAAAACACTCTAAGCGGTGCAGGAGTTACCGTAGACGAAGCTCGAGTTAAAGCACTCGTTGCAGCGTTACAGAATGTCAATATTGAAGAAGCAGTTGCAAAAGCAGCAGCAGCACCAGTTGCAGCTGTAGCAGCAGCAGCGCCTGCCGAAGCGGCTGAAGAAAAGAAAGAAGAGAAGAAAGATGAAGAATCTGAAAAGAAAGCAGAAGAATCAGCAGCAGCTGGATTAGGCGCTTTATTTGGCTAAGTAATTAGCCTTTTTTCTTTTTCTTTATTTTTCTCAATTTACTATTATGGAAAGTGCACAAAAATTACGTGAAAAAGTTTCTGAATTACAGTCTACGCTTCGAGAATTACGTCAAAAGAAAGAATCGGCTTTCACTACCAGAAATAAAGTTTCTATCAAAATTAACGAGATGCTTAAACAAGTGAAGACTCTTCGAAATGAACGTGACGCATTTACAAAGGAAGTAAAAGAGTTGAAAGGAAAAAGAAGTGAATTGCATGGTAAACAGAAAAGTGATGATACTAAAAAGAAAAAAATTCAGGACAAGCAGAGAGAATTGAAACAGTCTCAAAAGGAAGATCCTCGTTCTCTGGAACGGAGAATCAAAGGTATTGAAAAAAAGTTGGAAACTGAAGTGATGTCTTTTTCTGATGAAAAAAAATTAACTAAAGAGTTGAAAACAATTAAGAAAAATTATGCGGCAGTAAAACATCTCTCTAAAGAGTGGGAAGAGTTGAGTAAACAAGCTAGAACTTTTGGAAAAGCAGGAAATGAAGCGAACATCACCCATAAGAAAATTCAACAGAAAGCTAAAGAAAGTCAAGAGAAGCATGAAGAATTATCGAAGTTGTTTGAGTCAATACAAAAATTGCGTGATGATGAGAAAGAGAAGTCAACCATTCATCAAAAATTGAAAATGGAAGTGGATGGTATCTGGCAAGAATCCAAAAAAATTCAGCATCAATTGAAATCAATTGAAGATTCTCACAAAAAATCTGATAGAAAAACTTCTGAAAAAATTCTTGAAAAGAAATCATTAACAGTCAAAGAGAAAATAAAGCAAGGGAAGAAATTAACTACAGAAGATTTGCTTACATTCCAGGCAATGGATGATTAAACTTTACCAATAAGATCCGTTCTTGAAATGATTCCTTGTATAGTTCCTTTATCTGAAACTAATAAGAATGAATACTCTTTGAGCAATGCAGTGAGTACAGTGTGGTTAGTGTGAGGAGAAACAATGGGTGGACAATCTTCCATAATATTTTGGACAGCTTCCTGCTGGATATTCTTATTTCCTAAATGTTCGATTATGGCTTTCTCAGTTATTAATCCAATTATTCGTTCACTATCAATAACTGGTATTTGAGATATGCCGTTCTCTTTCATAAGTGTAATAACTTGCTGGATATTATTATCTGGTGAAATAGTTATGATTGATGTATTCATAATTTCTTTCGCTTTCATTTGTTCTCTTTCTCGTAATCTTATTAACGTATCAAAAATTTGTTTCGCTTTCGTGTACGTGGGATCTACTAATCCTGACTCGGTTTTTGCAACTAAACTTTGAGAAACGCCAGCTTGAAAAGCTAAATCTTGTTGACTTAATCCTAGAATTTTTCTCGTCCTTTTAATTTCACTTAGTTCTCGAATCATTATTGAAGAATAATTTTGAATTATTTATGTATTGTGGCGATAATACTCTCAGTCGTTTGATGTGCTTGGTCATATTGTCCTCTTAATTTCTCACTATCCAATTGGTAAGTTTTCCGTAAATTATCAATTCTGCCAACTAAATCTGATTTGTTTGCACCATCTTCAATTCCAAATGTAATGACATTCCGCAATTCTGTTTCGTATAAATCAAGTTGATCTTGTGTTTGAATGAGTCTGATTGTTTCTTCTTGCACAGGTTTGTTTCGAGAAGATTCAAATATAAGGTGAGTTCCGTATGCACTCAATAGTGCCCCACTTACTATTACTGCTGCAAGTCCAAGTTGTCTTATAATTCTTCGATTGAAACGATACTTCGGTTCTGGAAGAGAGAGGCTTTCTAAATCTTCCTGCTCAAAAATGTCTTCAGTAATAAGAGGTATTGTTTCTTGCCTTTCAGGTTCTTGTGAAGAATCTACAACTTCTTTTAGGATATCTTCTCTTCGTTGATATTCTGCTAACTGGGCATCTCTACTTTCTACCTCTCTTCTTAATGAATAGTTAAGATAGTTTGCTTGACTAATAGTTCTGTGCGTAGTTTCCAAACCTGCTTTTGCAGTTTCATATAATGTTGTTTTCTCTGCCAGCTCACTTTGAGTTGCTGACAACTCTTCTGTTAAACTTTGAACTTCTTTTGTTTTTTTGCCCAACTTTCTTCCTATGTCTTCTCTTTCCTTCACTAATTGTTCTACTTTAGAAATTATAGCATCTTCATTAAGATCTGGAGACATTTAATTCACCCTCACAATTTCGTCGATTGGTCTTACATTTGCAAGAAGTGTTCCCACACGTTCAAGCGTTCCTGAAATGCTTTGAGTTGCTGCTTCTTGTCTTTGAGTTAATTCTCTTTGAGCACTTTCCGCTGCCAAAATTCTCCTGTCATATACTCCCTCACGTGCATGGTTCTCGGCAGTTTGTATCTCTAACCAGTTTAAATACATGTCAACTCGCTCGTCTGCTCTTTCAACTTGTTGCGCTGCGTTAATAACAAGGTCGGCGAATTCTTGTAACGTTGTCTGATATCTTACTCCTAGTTGCTTCACATATTCAATCGTGGCGTTACCAAATCGTTCCATGGCTCTCTCAGTTTCTTCTTGATTATTTTCAAGCGAATGTATTCTATTATTTGCAGCGTTAAGATATTGAACTGCAACTTCGAGCTCAGAGGATACAACAGCTAATTCATCCGAAGTTTTGCTTAACTCCACATTTAACATTTGTTTTGTTCTTTCAGCAGTTTCATATTGAGATGATCGTGCTTCCAAATCTCTTGTTACTTCAACAACTTGCTCACCAATAATGTATAATTGTGCTTGTGCATTTTGCAGCTCATCGTTTCTCATTTGCAACTGTTCTCTTAATTCTTCACTCTGAGTAGTGGTTTCTTCAACTTGGCCAACTAATTGGTCTGATTTATTTTGTTCAAGTTGTAAATAAGTATTGATACGTACTATTTCTTCTCTGGCAGCTTCATATTGTCTGGTTAATTTTTTAGTGGCAGTTTCCATGTCAATCACCTGCTGAGTTAATGATTCAAAGTTTTCCATGCGTTCAGCTGCAGCTTGGAGATGTATTTTTAACTCTGTACTACTCTCTGCTCTTTGTTCAATTGTTGTGAATTGCCCCAACATGGTGTCAAGCGCATTCATAACCCCATCATAAGTATTCCCTGCGGGAATGTTAAGAATAGTGTCTTTATAAGTTTCAAAATAATCAACGGGATTATCGCTTTCTAATGTTGCTCGCACAAACGCTAGAACAGTTGCATCATGTATGTTTTCAGCTATGAATACTAATTTGGACGCTTCTTCCTTAGGGTTAGGTATTGTCACTAATTCTTTTGTATCTTCACCTTCGCGGGAAGTCATCGCAGTTTGAACGAGAAATTTAGTTTCTGGATGTCCTTCTAGAGGCTCTGGCGGGAGTTCGATTTCTTTACTTAAATAACGGGCAATGCCCAAATCAAAAGCTTGACGTTGTGCTAATCTTTCTTCTCGTAACCCTTCATCTCCTCTACCAGCTTCGCGATATTGTTTCACGGCTGCCCTAGCTGCTTTTATTTCTTCTTGTGCAGTTTTTAGTTGATCTTCTAGATCACAAACTTGTTTACTTTCTTCAACAGCATTGGCTTCACGACTATGTTTTGCTTGGTATGTTACTTCTATGAAATTTCCAATACCAGCGACGCTGCTAACGTGTCCTAGGGCCATTAATAATTCTTCATCTTCAATACCTTGCTTTAGAAGTCCTTTGACATACATAAGTAAACTTTCTTCATTAACTTTTCCTACTAATTGACTCACATCAACAATTGGGGTTTCTGGCATATGATGTATTTCACCCCGTCTTTTATAAATATTTCGCAGGATTTGTTATTCAGCAATGGTTACTTCGTGTGTTGTTTTCTTTTTCATAAAATATTCTCATGGGAATATTGTTGTCAAATCGCTTTATATATCACTTGTCTGCGAAACTAAGTAAATGGAGGTTGAAACAATGACGAAAAATTATTTATTTACTTCGGAGAGTGTGACTGCAGGGCATCCCGATAAAATTTGTGATCAAATTAGTGATGCAGTACTTGATGCTATTTACACTGATGATTCGAACGCGAAAGTTGCCGTGGAATGTTTAACAAAAACAGGATTCGTCGTGGTGGCAGGTGAAGTGACCACAAATACCTACGTGGACATTCAGAAAATTGTCAGACAAACTATTCTTGACATTGGTTATGATAAGCCAGATTTTGGATTTGATGGTTCAACTTGTGGAGTTTTAGTAGCTATCTCTGAACAATCGCCTGAAATTGCACAAGGAGTAAATGAGGGTGAAGGCTTATTTGAGGAACAAGGTGCTGGTGATCAGGGGTTAATGTTCGGCTATGCAACTAATGAAACACCTGAATTTATGCCACTGCCAATAGTCTTAGCACATAAACTAACCAAACGTTTGGAATCAGCGCGAAAGAGAGGAGAAATTTGGTACCTTCGGCCAGATGGAAAAAGTCAAGTTACCATTGAATACGAAAATGGAAAACCAAAAAGAGTTGAAACAGTAGTTGTTTCAACGCAGCATCACCCTGATGTTGACTTGGAAAAGATTAGATGGGATGTCATTGAGAAAGTAATCAAACCCATATGTTCTGAGTGGATTGATGACTATACTACTTATTTCATTAACCCTACTGGTAAATTTGTTATTGGCGGTCCTGTTGGTGACGCTGGATTGACAGGCAGGAAAATAATTGTTGACACGTACGGTGGTCATGGTTCACATGGTGGTGGTTGTTTTTCTGGTAAGGATCCAAGTAAAGTTGACCGTTCTGCTTCATATTATGCCAGATATGTTGCTAAGAATATTGTCGCTGCAGGTTTAGCAGATAAATGTGAATTGCAAGTAGCGTATGCTATTGGTGTCGCTGATCCCGTTTCGATATTAGTTGACACGTTTGGAACTGGAAAAGTCGATGATTCCAAAATTATTGATGTTGTTAAGAAATGTTTTGATTTTCGTCCGAAAGCGATCATTGAACAGTTAATCCTGAGAAGACCAATTTACAGGAAAACAGCAGCATATGGACATTTTGGACGAAGTGATCCAGATTTCACTTGGGAGAAAACTGATAAAGTTGAACTTCTGAAACAGGAAGTTGAGTTGATTGAGCAGAAAAACGGGATTCAAGTGAAGAATTGGTTGTATTGGATTTTTTTATTTCTTTTCTAATTCTCTTAGCCACATTAAACCAATCTTAATCATTAGTTTGTTAAATCTGTCAGAAATCTTGTACGTTTTTTTGTATAAGTCATAACCAATAATACCCATACTTTTCATGGGTGTTAAAATGCGATCGTAGAATTGTCTTTTGTTGTATGAAATTTTTACTTCGTCATCCATGATAGATTTTCCAGCTTCCTTGATAACCATCTCACCTTCATGAAGTTGAGTAGCGAATAAACTCATCTCTGTCTTACTTATTTCTCCACCGTTTTCTTTTAAATACTTAATGAGAAGTTTCCCTACAACTTCCTGCTGTTCGGTGGCGAAAATAATTTTGTATATGTCTTCAGGAAGATTGAATTGATCAAATAAAATAACCATTGGATGGGTCTTGTATATAAATATATAAATGTTACTTTTTTGTATACTGGAGAATGCATGTTGTTGAAAATATTATTTCCATCCTACTTATTTTCACAAAATATTTATAAACAGGTGGGGAAATGACATTAAAATGGGAAGGATTAAGACCAAGTTGATTAAAAGAAAAACAAAGGAATTACTTAGTGTATACCCTGACCAATTTACATCAGATTTCTCAGAGAATAAAGTTAAAGTTAGTGAGTTTGCAAAAGTTGGAAGTAAGAAATTGCGAAACACGATTGCCGGTTACATGTCACGATTGAAGAAGAAAGAGTAATGGACAACTCAGTATTTATTGGAAATCGACCTTTCATGAACTATGTTACAGGCGTAGTCATGCAATTTACTACGAAAGGATTTGATGAAGTTATCATCAAAGCTCGTGGTAGGTTTATTTCCCGTGCTGTTGACGTTGCTGAAGTTTCTGCGAAACGTTTTCTTGATGAATCAGTTGAAGTAAAAAATATTATAATAGACAGTGAAGAGTTTAAATCGCGTGAAGGACGTACAGTGAGAGTGAGTAATATTGAGATAACTCTCAAGAAAAAATAATTCTTACCCAAATTTTATAAAGAACTCGCTGATATTCAAGTTGAATGGCAAAGAACTTACCTGAAATTAACATTGGACTTGTGGGGCACGTAGATCACGGTAAAACAACCCTTACTGAACGGTTATCCGGTAAATGGACCGATACACATTCTGAAGAATTAAAGAAAGGAATTACGATTAGATTAGGGTATGCTGATACGACGTTCTATCAATATACGGATGGTTCTTACGGTGTGGATGCAAAAAAGAAGGGTGCGAAAGCTACTAGGACTATTTCATTAGTTGACGCACCCGGTCACGAATCGCTTATGGCAACCATGCTCAGTGGAGCAGCCATTATTGACGGAGCATTTTTACTAATTGCAGCTAATGAAAAGTGTCCACAGCCACAAACGAGGGAACATTTAATGGCACTTGAAATAAGTGGTATCAAAAATATTGTTATTATTCAAAACAAAATTGATTTAGTTTCTCACGAGGAAGCAGTTAAGAATTATGAACAGATAAAGAAATTTATCAAAGGAACATCGTTTGAAAAAGCTCCTATCATTCCTATCAGTGCACGTGCAAATGTTAACATTGACAAATTGATTGAAATTACGCAGGAAGCAATCCCAACTCCAAAACGGGATGATACGAAAGATCCATTATTATTAGTAGCGCGAAGTTTTGACATTAACAAACCAGGAACTAAACCTAAAGATTTAGTTGGTGGAATTCTTGGTGGAACGATTAAACAAGGTAAATTTTCTGTAGGTCAGGAAGTTGAAATTCGGCCCGGTTACGTTGTGGAAGAAAAGAATAAGAAAGTATGGAAACCGTTGATAACAAAAATAACTAACATCATGGTAAGTCATTCCCCGGTAGATGAAGCAGTTCCAGGTGGTAGTGTTGCGTTTGGAACAACATTAGATGCTTCTGTTGTGAAGTCTGATAGATTGACTGGATCGATAGTTGGAATGCCTGGAAAGTTACCTGAAGTGTTGAACGACATCACGATGACGGTAAGTTTACTTGACAGGGTGGTAGGAACGAAAGAAGAAGTTGACGTTAAACCGTTGGCAAAGAATGAAATTCTTATGTTGAATGTCAATTCTGCTGCAACTGTAGGTGTAGTAACTGATCCATCTAAAAAGAATGTAACCTGCGCATTAAAGAAACCCATTGCTGCAGAGAAAGGAAGTCGTATTACAATATCCAGAAGAGTAGGTGATAGGTTTAGATTGATTGGGTATGGTATTCTGAAATAGTTTTATATATTCTAATTCTTTCATTTAGTTATGGTCAAACTTGTTTGTTATAACATTGAATATTGTGAGGGAATCTCTGGCCATTGGTATCAATACTTGAAATTCTGGAAAATTATTTTCCCACCAAAAAATTTAGATCAAAAAATAGTTGATCGTTTAAAGAAATTAAATCCAGATATCTTGGCATTAGTTGAAGTTGACACTGGTTCTTTTCGATCGAAAAAAGATGAGGTAAAATTTTTTCAAAAAAAGTTAGGGTTGAAAAGTTTTGTTGAGAAAGTCAAATATCCTCACCGTGGCTGGCTACAATTTTTTCATTATGTCCCTATCCTGAATAAACAAGCGAATGCTATCATTTCACGTTATGATATAAAAGATGTGAAATATCATTTATTCCATGAAGGTACCAAACGAGTTGTTATTGATGCAACGGTTCGTTGTCCTAGGAAAGTGACGTTATTGCTTGCTCACTTGGCCTTGGGGGGATGGGTCCGTGCGAAACAAATTAAGGAACTTATTAAAGTTGTAAACAAAATAAAAAATCCAGTTATTCTCATGGGAGATTTCAATACATTTGGTGGAATTAAAGAAATTGAGGAATTATTGGAGAAAACACATTTAAAAGATAAATCAAGATTGAATAAACATTCATTGAAAATGACTCAACCAACTTGGCATCCAGTAAGACGGTTAGATTATGTGCTTACTTCTCCCAGAATTAAAGTCAAGAAATATCGAGTGCTTAATTTCCCATTCTCTGATCATAAACCGCTTTTTGTTGAGTTTGATGTTAAATGAGTTTCATTTCCTTCTCAACTTTAACAACTTCATGTTCAACTTCTTTCAATTCTTTGAACAAGAATTTCTTAATAGGTTCTCTGAATATGGTGATGAGTAAAAACACTATTGCAATTGCTAGAATGATAAACGTTTGCAATGTAAATCCTGCATGTAAGTCTTGTCCCAGGGAATTAATTATTAAGTAACGGGGGATATGTCCCATTATCAGTACAGCTAGAAATGTGGGAAAACCTATGGGAGTTAATCCAAGAATCATACTTATGGAATCGCTTGGGAATAGAGGAAGAACATAGGAAATTATCGCAATTGAGGGTCCTCTTTTCTTAAACAAATGATCAAAGTGGATAATGTGTTTCTTATCAACAAATTTTTCCAATAGAGGTCTACCAAATTTATGGATAAGGAAAAAGGAAAAAGTAGCTCCAAGAACATTTCCAATTAACGCATATATTGTTCCAGGTATCAGTCCATAGACATATCCACCAGCAAGAACCAAAGGGCCACTAGGGATAGGAAAAGGAACGCTTAGTGCGATTAAACCTATCAGAATGAAAATACCTAATGTTCCTGCGCCAAGAAGAGTATTTCTTATATTTTCCGGTGATGCTAGCTCTTTAATACTAGGAATGAAGAAAGATGCAGCAAATACGGCAGCCAAAATACTAACAAGAATAACATAACTCCATACATGATGTTTATGCTTCATAGTTAAAGAAAGAATTAGGTGTTAATAAATATTTTTATAAACTTTGAAATTATTCTTTACTTATGACAAAGATACTATTGGCAGTATTATTAGCTGGGTTAAGTGCGCAATTGCTTAAAGTGTTCATCTTTTGGATGAAACATAAAGATTTGGCGTGGCATGATTTAATTGTTTCCGGCGGCATGCCATCATCACACTCAGCGTTTGTTGTATCTTTGGCTACGATTGTGTATTTAATGGAAGGTGCTTCAACATCTTTTGCAGTAAGTTTAGTGTTGGCTTTTATTGTCTTACGTGACGCGTTTGGTGTACGCAGATCTGTTGGTGAGGAAGGATTAGTTATTAATCAGATAGTTAAGAAATTAAAATTGCCTGTCAAGAAACATTTCGCCATGGGTCACACACCTTTGCAAGTATTTTTTGGTAGTTTACTTGGATTGATTGTTGCTGTTGTTGTTTATTTGGTTTAATATTCAGTCAACTTCTTATCATTCACTATAGTAGTATTTCCTTCACTACCTTGCACTTTCTCAGTTGAAATAAAACCATTTTCTTGCAGTTTTGCAATCTTCCGTTGGAATGTCTTATAGGACGTTTCTCCATATTTTTCCACGTATTCGTTGAACAAATCGCCTATTTTCTCGCCAGTATTGTTCTTGACTAAAGCTAACACGTTTTTTGATAAATCGTCTAATTCTTCTTTATTTTTTTTTTGAAATGTGTCTGCGCGGCTAATGGCAGTTTCAACATGATCCTCCGAAATTAATCGTACATTCCCCTCCTCAGCTATTAATCCAGATTCACGCATTAAATATAATCCTAATCGTACATCACCAATTCGTGAAGCTTTCTCAACAATTTTAGAAAAAGCTGCTTCACTCCATGCTTCCGATTGGAATGCATAATTTCTTCGTTCCCTTAAAATTCCTGCGACTTCATTCTGTTCATAAGATTTGAAATCAATAAATTCAGGTGCTAGCCGAGAACGTATCCTATCATCAAACTGTGAAAAACAATTTTGATAATTGGTAATCATGAAAATACTTTTCCGGTAGATGTCTTCCAAAATGGAATAGAGAAAATCATGGTCTTCAATTTTGTCAACTTCATCAAACACAAAGACTGCGCTATATTTGTTAATTCTCTTTTTAATCATGTCAAACAATTCACCAGTACGTTTGTTCTGCAGGAAAGATAATCCTAACTGTTGACAAATTCTAGTGAAAATTTTGAAGGTGGTATTTTCCTTCCAACAATTGATATAAATGGGAATAATGTCAGCATCTGCTTCTTCTTCCAATTCTTTCAAGACATGTCTGCAGGCAGTCGTTTTTCCTACTCCTGGTGGTCCGTAAATAAATAGGTTACGCCCAGTTGAATTTTGAAGCATTGGTTTAATGGCTAATGCGAATCGTCTTTGCTCATTCTCTCGATATTTAATGATTTTTGGTTGATAATCAAAATCCAGCGCAACGGTATCTCTAAAAACAGATTCGTTTGAACTTAACATATCATCGAAGAGTGACATGGGAAGTTGATAAGCTAATTGTTTATATTAATTATGTATGCTTAGGAGATACTTACAAATTTACCAAAGTATTCCAAAGATAGATCTCCAATCAATCCAAAAATATAATCTCCCACAAATAAAATGTGACCTTGTGCTTGCTTTGTTGAAAACTTTTTACCGTTGAATGGGTTCCAAACACCTATTTTGTTCTCTCCGTTTAACCTAGTGGTGGAATCAAGATACCTTCTTGCGCGTTCCTTTCCTCCAGCATAAACAATAACTTGAGAATCGTTCTCAAGAGAATTTATATGATGAAAATTTGAATGTGTTAGACGTGCTTGTTCAAGTGTTCGAACAACTGAAAACATTGAATAATTTCTGAGGAAATGGTCATCATCAGATTCTTCAAGAAATTCGTCATACGTGAAAATTGGAATTTCCAAAGATCCATTTAACATACCGTTAAATACTTTTTTAGTTACTTTTCCTCCTCTATATCGTGTAAGTTTCTTTTTAACGGCTTCCCGTATTCTTTTAGGTCCATCACTTAATGATGTGAACCATCCCTCACCGTGTGTTGTGATAACCCAATCGTTGGTTTCATTTCTAAATGTTCCATGACCAGAAATTTCTTCAGAAAGTGTTGTATATTGTCCCCCATGCCAACCACTCTTAACTAACTGTTCAAGTAATTGAGGCATTGATGCAGGAATTTTTTCCTTTGCTCCTAATTCAAGCGCTCTTGCGATGGTATCTGCTGTGCATACTTCCATAGTATCCTCGCTACCACCTCTATAACGTTTTTGTAATAGTTCTTTAAAAGAATTTCTATTTCAATTCAGTAATACCATTCATATAGGGCCAAAGTACTTTAGGTATTTTTACCGTACCTTGTTTAGTTTGGAAGTTTTCAAGAATGGCGACCATGATACGAGATGTTGCTATGGCAGTATTATTTAATGTGTGAACAATTTCTCTCTGTCCGCTGTTACGAACTAATCGAATGTTTAACTTCCTTGCTTGGTAATCTGTACAGTTACTTAATGACATGATTTCACCATAACTTTGAGTTGTAGGTCTCCATACCTCAACATCATAACTTCTATGTTTCCATGCACTTAAATCTCCTGAACAAATTTCAATAACTCTGTATGGTAATCCAAGTGCAGCAAGCAATTCTTCAGAGTTTTTCAACAATTCGTCAAAGTACTTGTGGCTATTTTCAGGTTTACAAAATACAAACTGTTCCACTTTGTTAAATTGATGCGTTCTCCACAAACCTTTCTCATTAATGCCGTGGGCACCTATCTCTTTACGAAAACACATGGAATAAGAAAAGTATCGCTTAGGCAAATCATTCTCGGGAAGCGCTTCATTTGCATGAACACCTAATAATGCATGTTCACTGGTTCCAATTAATGCTAAATCTTCGTTTTCAATAGAGTAGATGGTATTTGCAAACTCTTCAGTGTTAATAGCAGCTCCAAGCACATCTTTATTAATCAATAACGGCGGTTCAATGTACTCATATTCTTTCCCATGCATGAAATCAACTGCGAACCTAATTAACGCCTGATTCAGTAATGCCAATCCATTCTTAAGGAAATAGAACCCATTACCAGATGTTTTTGCAGAACTATCAAAATCTGCTAAACCAAGTTTTTCACATAATTCAACATGGTTTTTTATAGGGAAATTGAACGATGGTTTTTTTCCTTTCTTTTTTAATTCAATATTATCAGAATCATCCTTTCCCTTTGGAACACTTTTGTGCATGACATTATGAATCTTCTCTAATTCTTCGTTTCTTTTTTCCAATATTTTGTTTGCTTTTTCTTCTTTCTTTCTGATATCAGCAGCAACTTTCTTCATTTCTTTGATTTTCTCTTTGCCACTTTTTCCTGCTTTCTTTAGTACATTAATTTCTTGAGAAACAGTATTTCTTAATCTCTTAAGTTGTTCAACTTTCTGCAACTCTTTTTTCCATTTATTATCTAGAACAAGAACATCGTCCACTATACCAATGGGTTTTTCTTTCTTCTTTTGGGAAGCTTTCACAACCTTTGCATTTTCCCGTAATAACTTTATATCTAACATACATCAAGAAAAGACAGAATGGTATTTAAGGCTTACGGGTTATCTTCCTCGGGAGGAACTTCTTCAACTGGTGCTTCTTCTTCCGGTTGAGGAACATCTTCTGGTTCTGGTCTATCTAAACAAGTATCATCACTCCACCAATGTAATCCAGCATCTTCGCACGCAGCTTGATTTTGACAGAATTCTGGATCATCAGGTGTACATTCCGGTGCATATGTGCATGAACCATCATCAACAGTTGCTAAAGCGTTGAAATTATCTGCTTCACCATCAATACATCCAGGAACATCAACTGGTTCTGGTTCCGGAAGACATGTAGCTTTTTCGCATCCCCATTCACAATTAACAGATTCTCTTTTGATTTCTTTTCTTCCACTGGAAGACGTATCACAAATGCCTTTTTTCAAAATGTTCCCTGTGCATTCATCTTCATATGGAATCCAATCATCATTAGGATTAAACTGTACCGCAAGAACATGTGTTTCTTCAATTTTCTGACAATCTGCAACTGGCGTTGCAACAGCTTTACCAGCCAGTGGTTTTCCACTACAGGCAGCAAGAATAAACATTGAAGCAAATAACAATGTGATGATGACACCTTTTTTCATGTGGCTACAAATATGTTGTGCTATATAAATATTTCTTGTGTTTGAGTTAAATGTTGTGGTCGCGAAAACAGAACATATATATACTGAAAAAAATTAACTCTAACAAAGTGTACAAGAAAAAGCAGGTGATTTCAGTAGTAATTTCCTTACTATGTTTGTCTATTCTAGCTTTTGCCGTGGGAGAAGAAGTAGTAGAGGAAGATTTTCCAATTCCTGTTGCGGATCCAGGGTTTGGTTGCTCGATTGATCCAGATTGTTGGGCAAGCTTTACTACTGATTATACTTGTGTTTCAGGTATTTGCAAAAAAGTAAGTTCTCAGGACCTTATCAAAAGTCAAGAGGAAACTCAAGCAGCAGTAGCAGCACAGGCCGCGGAAACACAAGCTGCACTTGAACAAAGTGCTGCGCAAACAGCGGCTGCACTTGAACAGCAAAAAGCTGAAACAAAGAAGGGATTGTCCAGCGTGGAAACTGAAATAGCTTCAGTCAAAGCAAATGTGGCCGGTGTTGAAACTGCGCTTAAATCAGAAATTAATTCTGGATTAGCAGCATTACAACAATCAACTGATTCCAGGTTGGTGGAAGTTGAACAATTGCTTGTTGAGGAAAAAGAAGCTGCTGCTTTTAGAAGGAACATATGGATGGTTATTATTGGATTATTAGCAGCTGCCATCATAATTATGGTTATAATGCGGAAGAAAGAAATTTCTACAAGGCAAAATCAGTTACATCATTACATTAATTATCATATTCGAAAAGGCGTTTCATTGGAAGATATCAAAAAGAAGTTATTAAAAATAGGGTGGAGTAGCGAGGAAATTATAGCTGCACATCATAGAGTAAAGATGAGCAATTACAAAGCGTACAAAAACAAAACTGCTACAAAAAAACCAGCGGTTTCCGTTAGTGCTGCTCAAAAACAAGTTGCAGCAAAGCAGCCAAGTCGGCAAGTTGCACAAAGTGTACCGCCTGCACAAGCTGCAAACCCAAAAAAGATGATGCTCATTATGATTATTGGCGTTGTGGTGTTACTTGGATTTTTTATTGTTCTGCAGAAAACGGGAGTACTAGCAGGACACGCCATCGCTTTTGGTGATTTGTCTTCTTCCAATGAACTTGGTACTTTGGTTCTTGATACTTTACAACAGTCTCTTGGAAGAAGTGAATTTTTTCCTTTACTTTCTTCATTAAATCTGTGTGTGCAGGTAGAATCTGATGTTGGCAGCGTGTCTTATGTTATTGGGAAAACTGGGCAAAAAGCTACGATTACTCAAAGTAGGGTTCAATGTGAAAATACGCGTGGACATGATTTAGCAGTTAAGTTTACCGATGGTAATACGTTTAATACACTGAGCAAATCTATTACTTGTGGGACTCTTGTTGATGCACATCAGCGACAAAGGGGACAATTGTTCCGTGGCATGGTTGTATTGCCTTCGGCGTATGTTGAACCTGGTTTTTCTTTCTCTGGTAAAAATCCTTCTCCTTATTGTAATGCTCTATTGAATTGTTTTGAATTAAATGATTTGGGACTTGCTGGTATTAATTGTGGTCCTGCAATTGTGGGTAGCAGGCCTGTCTTAGAAGGTCAAGCACAGGCAGCAGTAGATGTTGCTGGGACTGTTCGAGAAGTTGGTATACCGACGCCTGCAGCAGCTCGTGCTCCTGAACTTGAGGCAGTGGCTGTAGTTGAGAAGAAGTCATTGGACATATCTCCAATGCTCTTCGTTGTGCCAGGAATTGTAATCATTCTCTTCTTGGCATGGTTACTGCATAAGAAGAAAAAGAAATGATAGCAGAGTGAAGTGTGTATAAGAACTAATTATTTTACTTTTACGCTAAACTTCTTCGCAGATCGAAATCGAAACGTGACAGAAATTCTTCAGCTAGTGCTGGATTCTTTTCTACCAAGTAATCATACACATCACGACTGAAACAGTGTGCACAGAGACCCATTGGTTGGTGGCAGAGGAGACATTGTGTTCCTCCTTCTATTCCAGCTCCAACGAGCTGACTACTCAGTTCTTCGTCGTGTTCTCCCACAAAGGACCTCATCCTGCTACTTAAGCATTCTGAGCAAATGGGGTGTGTAATAACTTCTTCACATTCGACACATGCGTTATATAGGTTTTTCATTTTTTGTTGTTTTGTTTTTCACATCAAAAAAAGATAGAAAGCGCGTGAAAAACCAATGGTTTATTCACATCACAAAGCTGTGAATGCACCCGACTCGCTTGAAGGTTACGATGTTCATACTATTTTTCGGATGCATGCATTGTAGTTGGAGGGGTGGTATATAACTGTTATGATATTACAACATATAGCATATATGTGAAACAGAAAAATAGGTTTTTGATCTTGAGTATATTCAAGTAGTGATAGATTTCTTGTATTTGTGAAGAAAAATTGTGGGCCCCCGACAGAGGGGTGAGGGTAGATCAGAATGCCTGAGGCCCATAATAGTTAATATGTTGGTAATCATCTACAAGTATATAAATGTTACTATTTTGTATACTGGTTGTTTAAATAGGGCCGTTCTGATAGAACTTCTCAACAAGCGGTTTCCAGTTTCTTGTTACCAATAAATTTTCTCGGTCAAACAACCGAAAATAGTTGCTCCAAGCGAATCTTTCGTCTAAATAAATGACTACTCCTCTATCTGAGGCGCTTCTGATACATCTTCCGGCTGATTGAAAACATTTATTCATCGCCGGGAAAGTGTACCCGTAATCCCACCCTTTGCCTAATTTTTGATCGTAATATTGTATCGTTGCTTTAGTTTTCAAATCTGGTCTTGCTAAAGGAAGACCAACAATAACTACTCCATTAAGTAAATCTCCAGGGAAGTCGACGCCTTCAGCAAAATTTGCACCGGCAACTGCTAACAAGAGTCCACCACTATCATTCTTTTCCCGTTTGAATTCATCCAAGAATGTTTCTTTATCTTCCTTAGACATTGAACGTTGCTCACGAAATGCTTTCTTTCCAGCATGATCAATTAAGAACGCAACAGAATTCATTAAATCATAACTGGGAAAGAAAATTGCGACATTTCCTGGAATTCGCTGATTAATTTCTGAACAACGCTTCGCTATTTGCTTGAACATGTCCTGACTACGAGCACTATATCTCGTTGTTGTCTCAGGTATAATTATTGATAATTTATTCTCTGGTGGAAACGACGAAGGGTATTCCTTTTCAATGTTGTCATCAATTCCTAATAAATCACTGTACATTGATGCTGGTCTTAACGTGCCACTCATAACGATAGCAGAATGGCATTGTTCAAACACGTCCCTGGTGATGATTGAAGGATCTAAGCAGGAATAATGTAATGTAATTTGCGGTCCATATTTTCCTGATTTTTTTGACATAAATCTGATTAATCCTTCTCGTTCTTTGGGCCATTCATCTAAAAATATTCCAACTGCTCCGATGAAACTTCTCTTCTGAATTTTCCGAATGTCGTCTGCAATGTCAAGTAATTCTTCAACCAATTCGTCGTAATCCATAATTGAATTAATTCCGGACATGACAACTTCTTTTTGCACTACTTTTTCTTGCTCTGCTCCCTGCCCAAGATCGTCAAGCATGTCTGATATTTTATCCAACCACCCTGCAACTTTGAAATATCCATTCTTTTTCCCTTCTTGGATGGCATTGTTTAAACTAAATGATGTTAACGTACTACTCATCAGATCCATTACTCTGTTTGGTAAATTGTGTCCCTCGTCAACTATGAGGATAACATCAGAAAGTGGAATTTGTAGTCTGTTAAGAATTTTAGTTTGAATGAAAGGATTGAACGCATAGTGGTAATCAGCAACGACTACTTTGGCTTTCTCTGCAAGTTTCATGGCAACTTCATAGCTGCACACTTTATCAACACGACAATGTTGAATTAATTCTTCGTTGTGTAATGCACTGTTTTGTAAAGTGATTAACACATGTTTTCCTTTCGCAGTAACTTTGTTACCTTCCTTGAAATTATTATAATACTCACACTCCTTGTTTTCTACCACTGCTTTGCAATATTCATTGAATTCATTTGAATACAAATTTTCAACGTCTTGGTTGCACATCCATCTTTTGCCGATTAAATCGATGCACGCAATGGATTTTGCATGCATGCTGTTCATGTTTTTTATAGTGTCTATAGCAATGGCGTGTTGAGTATGTCTGTTTGTTAAGAAAAAAACAACTTTATTGTTAGCTAGTGCATATTCAATTGCCGGTGCTAACACTGCAGCTGTTTTTCCTAGGCCAGTTGGAGCGTGCGCAACAAGAGTTTTTCCAGATTCAATCGCTTGTTTCACATCACTTATATACTCGCTTTGAATCGGTCTAATTGTCTCATGCGGGAACAGTTCAGAAGTCATTATTCGCTGTTTTTGTTTCCAAAATTTTATAAAGAGGCGTATGTTCCAATGTGTATACCGGAACATATAAATGTTTAAATATAAAACTCAATACCTGTTTTCGGGGTGTAACTTAAGTGATTAACGAGAAACAAATATTCGATGTATTTTTCCGAGAGAAGCCAGCAATGATGCTTGTTGAACTCAAAAATGCGAATTCAACGGTCTATGCAAGCGTCTTAGCGAAGCAGATAGATTGCACATATTCTCACGTTGTTAAAATTCTTCAAGAGATGCAAAAAGCAGAATTAGTTAATTTTCGTAAAGAAGGAAGATTAAAATTACTTGAATTGACCAAAAAGGGTAAAGAGATTGCAACTAATATTGAGTCAATAAAGACTATGTTGTAAATTTTTTCTTTTATGATTTTTTTTATGTAGAAATTTCTCTGTTATTTATTTAGGTATTTTTTAAAACTAAAAAAGAAGTGAATGTCTACTCAACATACATCTTAATTCTTTCTTGATCGAATTTCCAGTCAGCAGGTAATTGTCCAGCTTTCTTGTAATATTTAATTAATCTCATCATTTTAGAAGTTGTTAACTGAACTCCTCGTAGAGCAGTTTTATCATGCTTATTATTTTGGTAATGAGTTCTATTCTTAACAAGCTTTTGAATTAAACTCATTAAATCTTCTGGGATTTCTTTATTTAAATCATTCTTCTTCAGAACGTTCGTAATCTTCGTATTCATGATGGCTTTAACACTATTTACACCATAACTATCTCTTAAAGAAATTCCAATTTCACTCGAAGATTTTCCAGCTTTAGCTAACTTAACAATTAACTTTTCAATTTCCTTTTCTTTATATCTCACCCAAGAAGCTACTTTCTTCACTGGTTTACTTGAACCGCTTTTTCCCTTCTTACGTGAATGCATTCTTGCCATTATGCTGTCATATTTGGGTTTGTTTATAAAGATTGTGGAGAAAATTAATCAAGTAAATAAAATTTTTTTTGATTTATTTTGGGATAGCGCTACCGATATCTCCAATCATCATCAAGTGTTGGAGCGCTTAAAACCTCACCTGAACTACTACCATCTTGTTGAATGCCTCGCTTAACATCACCCGCCCTGCTCCAGTTCTCGGTTTTCGTGCTAACTGTTCCCTGGTACCTTCTTTCAAGAGCTTCGAGTTCCGGTGCTCTTCCGGAGTCCTCTAGGAATCTCCTTGCAACACTGTATGCAACGCCCTGTTTAGTTAACCCGTCTTGAATTCGTTTAACGAACCGCTTCATCCTCTCATCAGAAGTAATCATGCTTTCAATGGCAGCTACGTCTGCTTCATTATCCAATAATCCCTCCAAATGCCAATGGTAATCTGTAGTCATAGTTAATATTATCGAGAAACTGTTTTTTTAAACTTTTTGGTTAAAAAATAAAAAATTTAATTTACTTCTTTGGCATTTCTGCGCTAGTTCCGCACGTTTTACATTTATTTGGCATAAATTTCATTGCTAATCCGCCAATCACAAGCAAGATACCAAAATATGTAATCCATCCGTCGATACCTGACAATTTTGGCCACACAAATGCGTTTAGTAAAATCAAACCACCAAAAACAATTTTCATAATTCCTGTACAACCTTTACATGCACCACATCCCATTATAAATCACCTCAAATGTTTATAGTCAAATGAATTATTACTGATATAAAAATGTTGGGGAAATGTTTATATACGATTCTGATGTTCTGATGTTATGAAAAAGGTGTTGTTGTTTGTTTTTATTCTCTTCGTTGTAAGTTGTGTTCCCGTTGAAGAAGTTGTTGAAGAGATTGAGGAAGTGGAAGAAGTTGAAGTAGTCGAGGAAGAGATTGAAATTATTGAACCTGAACCTATTTCTTTAGATGTTCCCTGTACCAACAACAGTGAATGTTTAGCTACGGAATTATGCCTAGATAATATCTGTGCTCGACTTGCTGACTTATATTCTGGTGATGATTGTGAGATTAAATGTAAATTAGATGAAGTAACGTTTACTACTAGCGATGGTCAAGAATTTACTACTCCACCTGGCAGGGGAAGTTACACAGGTGCTGGTGCAATGGATTGGATTGTTCAGAGAACGCCACCTCACTGTGAAGGTGAAGATGTTAAAGTTCCTATTTTGTTTACCAAAAAGAGTTATTCAACTGTGTACGCTGAAGAAGCTATCGTTCTTGAGAAAGGAGAGACAAGTAAAGTGATTACACATCCGTTAGTGAAATCAATTAATTTTCAATTAACAGTGGATGATGTTAGAATAGAGTGTTCTTGATTACTGTGTTGAATGCTTCTAATGCTTGATGTTCTGTGATGCCAAAATTTCCTAGATGTTTCACAACCTTTTCTGATCTATTGTAATTCTTGCAACAGTTTGAAATATTTTCATCAAGCCCCACTTCTTTGTATAATTGTTTCCAGACTTTTCTTCTTGCCATGAACTTTTCAAATGATGGCATTCCTAACTTCCATAATTTACCGTTTATGTTGTACTTGTGATACAACCACATTTGAGTAAAAGCTACTGTGTCATGAAATTCTTCTTTCATAGCAGTAGTGTTTGGCATTTCTTCAAAAAATTCTTTTACTTCACTAATGATGTGTCTAAAGAAAACTCCTTTCCCGGTGGTATAATTTTCATTAAATGTTTTGATGTTCATGATAAGTGCCTGGCAAGCGATTCGCTGGTTTTTTGTTTGTTTCTCTCCATCCAGTTATTCGACTAAATCTATAAGATGATGAGGCAAGACGCTCCGAAGAGCTAAGCTATCCTTGTCCAGGCAAAGTGTAGAAATGGTGCGTATTTTTAAGATTTATTGAAAAAAAGTAGCCCCGCCCGGACTTTCGCTGAGGACAAATCACCTCATGACAGAGTCAATAAATGACGCTGACCTCAATTCGAATTTCCCAACAGTCAGATTTACTAACCATTTCCAGGGTCGCCAGCTTGCTTCGGTATTATTACCTCCAAAGGCTGGAATGACTAGACTTCAACCACAAACTGTGATTGAATTAGTCCACTACACCACGGGGCTATTTGGAAGTTGTTTCTTCATGTTGTTTATAAAATTTTGGGTCAGCCACTGGTCACTGGACATTCGGACGGAGTTTATATAGGAGTTCTTCTGGTAGTTATTGTGGAAGAACTTCAACACTTAAACAAAAAAGATTTACTGAAATTATTTGCAATAGTAACGCTCAGCGATGGTTATCTCTACAAACGTTTCGGTAAACCTAAGAACATCAGACTGATTACTTCTCCAGGTGGTGATTCCCAACATGACTATTTTGAGTATTTGTGTTTACAATTGTTCAACAGAAAACCGAGGAGAAGATCTTATATTAAGAAATCAACTAATCAGAAATTTCTTCTTTCAGAACTGAACTACAGAGCTGGGATAACTAAACTGTATGCTTTATCACCTGAATTCAATACCACTCCTGGCAATAAATCAAAAACTGATTACTTGCGTTCTTCTCAACCATCTCTTAAATTTCTTTTTAATGAGAACGAAAATCTACAATGGCTTGCCTTTCGGACTTACTTCGATTTTGATGGATCTATTGTTGCATCCGTTAAGCTAAAAAATAAAAAAGACAAGAAGAAAGGAAAAACATACAATTATTTTCAGGTTCAGTTTGAGTGTGAAGTTCAAATTGCAGAAACAAATCCACAGTTAGTTCACCATCTTGTTCTTCTGTGCAATAATCTTGGTCTCAGAGCAACAATTAAAAAAGATAAAAGAAATTGGAGTCAATTATCTGGTGTTTGCATAACAGAGAGAAAAAGTATCAGAAAATTTCTTGAAATGGGTGGACCATTAACAAATGTCCAAATCTCAAAGAAAGGCCCCCGTCTTGCTGGGTTCACAAAGAAGAAAATTTGTAGAAATCTTCTTAACGTACTGCTTCTTCCTAATTTCAAATTTTCCAAGTCATTTAAAGAGAAAGCAACTGCATTGGAATATCAGAGTCAATTCAATAAAATTCTTTTTGAGAAATTAACGAGTTAACCTTGTCATAACACAAATATTATAAAACCCAAAATAATCTCTCCAATAGAGGTGATATTATGAAATTAACTCCCCCTACAAATAGGACTTTTTATGCAAGCGGTGCTCTTGGAGCAGCAGGATTACTTTTAGGAAGTATGTGGTTGGCATTAGCAGGATTGGTATTATTGGGATTAGGTAACTATTTAGAGAAATTATAGAATGGGTTTTTTACGATTTGCATTGGAAACAATAGATCCTTCGGACTTTTTAGCAGGTCAGCCTATCGACATAGATGTATCATCTGCGCTAGATCCATTGATTGATACCATCCGTCCGTTTGTTTTGAAAGCGAGCCTACTGGTTGGTGGAATCTTCGGTCTCTACCTTATTCTCATTCTTGTTCGTGTTTATTATGAAAGAAGGAAAGTAAAGTTACTCAAAGGAATAAAATTTAATTTAGATGTCATGAACGAACACCACGAAGTTGCAAGTTCCAGGCAGCGGAAAGGTTTAATGCAACGATTTGTTCAGAAAATTCGCGGACATCATGATCATGTTCCTGAAAGTAAGAAAACTGATAGTAAAGGTTCAAAAAAGAAAAAGTAGAATGTCAAATGAAAATAACAATCCAAAAAGAGGTTTTTAAGAAATTTCATTCTAAGTTTGCGGTGGCTTTCATTCAGGTAAAAAATATTTCTAATGAACATGTTAAAGAATCAAAACATTTGTTAGCGGATATTGTTAGAGTAGTAAAATTGACGCATAAGAAAGATACTTTGAAAAATAATAATTTAATTTCTCCTTGGGAAGTTCTCGTTGAAGATAAGAAAAAGAAAGCGAAACATTATCAGACGTCTTTAGAAAAATTGGTTCGTAAAGTATTAAATAGAAAGAATTTGGTAACCAATAGTATAGTAACTAACATTGTTCGATACGTTTCACTAAAACATTTGATTCCAATTTCTGCAGATGACGTTGATTTAATGAAAGGAGGCGTAGTCTTTAAAATATCTCATGGTCGCGAACGATTATACACAAAACTTGTAAAACCAGGAACGTTGATTTATGGTGATAAAAAGTCGCCTATTGGAGTAAAATTAGATTTCAGGAAAAATAGAAGAACTAAAGTTACCAAGAAATCAACTGATGTTCTCGTACATCTTGAAGCGTTACCGCCAATTACGAAAGTTCAATTATTTACTATCGCGAAAGAAACTGCCCAATTGTTACAAGATTTTTGTAACGCTAAAACTAAAGTTGTTGTTCTGCATCAAAGAAAGAACACGGCGACATTGTAAAAACTTATATAGTTCTCAGACTTTTTCTTCATTATGGATTTTAGGAAGGAATTGGTTAAAGTATTGAAGAAGCATGTAAAAAAAGTTGATGAGTTACTTAGTGTTCCACCTAATGCAAAAATGGGCGATTATGCTTTACCATGTTTTACTCTCGGTAAAGACGCTCATCAAGCTGCTGAGAAGTTGAAAGATAAGTTGAAATTGCCGAAGTTTGTTTCTAAAACTGAAGTGATGGGACCGTATCTTAATTTCTTTTTGAATAAAGTAATTTTTGCCGAAAGTGTGCTTACTTCTGTTAATAAAGAAGGGAAGGAGTATGGTTCTTCGAAGATTGGTAAGAACAAAATCATCGCTATTGATTATTCACACCCAAACATTGCAAAACCGTTCAGCGTAGGACATTTACGAAGTACTGTTATTGGAAATTCATTGTACAGAACTTTGGCATTTGTTGGGTATAAACCAATTTCTTGTAATCATCTTGGTGATTGGGGTACGCAATTTGGCAAATTAATTGTTGCGTACAAAAAATGGGGAAATAAAAAAGAGTTGGAGAAAGAACCTATCAAGCATTTGCTTAAATTGTACGTGAAATTTCATGATAAGGAAAGTGAGAAATTGGCAGATGAAGCTCGAGCGGCATTTAAATCATTAGAAGATGGTAATCAAGAATATTTAGAATTGTGGCAAGCGTTCAAAGATTTGAGTTTGAAAGAATTTCAGAGAATATATTCCATATTAAATGTCATGTTTGATTCTTACAATGGCGAAGCGTTCATGAACACAAGAATTGATGCAGCAATAAAGAAGTTCCAGAAAAAAGTTAGAACGGAAATTTCTGATGGTGCATTAATTGTTGATTTAGAAAAATATAATATGGCTCCCGTGTTGGTGAGAAAAAGTGATGGCGCTACTACATACCACACGAGAGATATCGCAGCCATATTCTACCGATTCAACGAATTGAAAGCTGATAAATTGGTTTATGTTGTCGGTCAAGAACAAAAGTTACATTTTAGGCAATTGTTCAAAACCATGGAATTATATGGGTATGATAAAGATAAGTTTCTGCATGCAGATTTTGGACATTTTAGGTTACCTGAGGGAAAAATGTCTACACGGAAAGGACGTGTTATTTTTCTTGAAGATGTGTTAACCAAGTCGATTGATTTAGCTGAGAAAGTTATCAAAGAAAAAAATCCAAAGTTGAAGAATAGGAAAGAAGTGGCTAAGCAAGTGGGTGTCGGTGCCATCATCTTTGGAGATTTAATTCATGACAGAGTGAAAGATATTGAATTTGATCGGAAACGAATATTATCCTTTGATGGAGAAACTGCTCCTTACGTTCAATACACGCATGCCCGTGCTTGTTCAATTTTGAGAAAAGCAGGTAAACTGGGAAAAGTTTCATTTGAACATTTTACACATCCCGAGGAATTAGCATTGATAACATTATTGGACCAGTTTCCCTCAATATTAATCAAGGTGTCTGAAACGTATAAACCTCATCACTTAGCTCATTACCTTATTGAGTTAGCACAATCTTTTAACGAATTTTATCATAAATGTCCAGTAATTTCTGAAGTAAAAAGTCAAATGAATGCACGTTTACTTCTTGTTGATTCAGTTAGGCAAGTTCTTGAGAATGGATTAGGTTTACTTGGTATTGAATCACCGAAAGAAATGTAATCACAGTTTAAATCTTTTCATTAAATACAACGAAAACACAATTTCAAATACTGAAGAAACTAGTCCAACACCAGCTGAATACATAAATAACGTATTTCTGTGTAATTGATGTGCCGTATAAATACCGACAATCATGAAAATAATATAAGAGACAATGTGGTAAATGGGAAGTACCCTTGTAATGTGTGGTAAATGGGTTTTTACAAAATTTCTTAATGCAATTATGTTGAAGATGAAAAAGAATAGTACAATGAGCGTCAATAGGTTTGTAAATGCACTGGATGCAAATCCAAATAAGAAAAGTAAAGAGTCAACTAATCCTAGAATTCCCATGATTACTGCAGTAATAAGATATGCTTTCAAAAAAGTCATACAGTAAGGATTATTTTTTTGTTTATAATCTTTTTGGAGGAATAGGTTTAAAAATACCAGTTGATTTTGATTACTCATGGGCCTGTAGCATAACGGATAGTGCGTCCGGCTTCGGACCGGTTGAAGAGAGCATTGAATGTTTTCTGCCGAAATCGGGGTTCAAATCCCTGCAGGCCCATTTTCATTATGACACTAGACAATTTTGTAACTTTTCGTGAACGAGCTCTGCAATGGGAAGAAACATTTAGTCCATTGTATAAAGCAAACAAGAAAGGACATTTACAATGGATTGGACCCAGTCAAGATGGTATTTGGTATAAGCCAGTGCAACGTAAATCAGCTGATGGTGAGTATGTTGTGTATATCGCTATGAGTTCACATTAGCTTGGTTAATTTTATAAAAACGCTTCAATTCTAGCATATTATGGTCTTAGAGAAATTAGGAGATTCACTGAAAAGTACATTGAATAAGATTTCAAGTGCAGTTTTTGTAGATGATAAGCTGTTAAATGAATTAGTGAAAGAAATTCAAAAAGCACTTTTACAATCTGATACCAATGTTCAAATGGTGTTTGATTTGACTTCTACAATCAAAAAGAGAGCAAAAGAAAAACCCGTTGCTGGAATGACTAAGCGGGAACAGTTGTTAAAAATTGTCTATGAAGAATTAACAAATTTCTTGGGAAAGGAAACAAAGGAAATTAAGATTACAAAGAAGCCAACGCAAATAATGCTTGTAGGGTTGTTTGGTTCCGGAAAGACCACGACTGCGGGAAAATTAGCGAAGTTCTACAAAAAGAGAGGTCACACCGTTGCAGTCATTCAAACAGATACCTGGAGACCTGCAGCTTATGATCAATTACAACAGTTAGCAAAAGATGTTGGTGTTGATTTTTATGGAATAAAAGAATCCAAAGATCCAGTTGAAATTTATGAAAAGCATAGGAAAGATTTAGAGAAGCATGACGTTGTTATTGTTGACACTGCAGGTCGTGACGCATTATCTGAAGATTTAATTGAAGAGTTAAATTCTTTGAATAAAGCTGTTAAAGCTGATGAACGATTACTTGTGATATCGGCTGACATTGGGCAAGCTGCGCAGAAGCAAGCGGAAGCATTCCATACGTCATGTAAAGTAACTGGCGTTATTATTACAAAATTAGAAGGTACTGCGAAAGGAGGTGGTGCGTTAACTGCCTGTGCAGTAACTGACGCACCTGTTCTGTTTATAGGTATTGGTGAGAAAGCTGAAGATTTTGAAGTGTTCCACCCGCAGCGGTTTGTTTCTCGATTATTAGGCATGGGAGATTTAGAGACATTACTTGAGAAAGCTAGAGATTTAATGCCTGAAGATCAAGCGAAAGATTTAGGTGCAAAGTTTCTGAAAGGTGAGCATACATTAGTTGATCTCTATGAACAAATGAATTCATTGAAAAAAATGGGTTCACTGAAAAAAATTGCTGAAATGATTCCTGGGTTTTCTTCATTAAAATTGCCAAAAGAAATGTTGGATGTGCAAGAAGGTAAATTAGAGAAATGGAAGTATGCCATGCAGTCAATGACAAAAGAAGAATTGGAAAATCCTGATGTTATGTCATCTGACAGGATTGAACGAATTGCTCAAGGTTCAGGTGTGAAAACTTCTGAAATACGTGAATTGTTGAAACAGTATAAGCAATCGAAGAAAATGATGAAGATGATGAAAGGTGAAGGGGACATTAACAAATTAATGAAAAAGATGAAGGGTAAAATGCCTAAGGGGATGTGAAAATGAATAAAATAAGGTTACGTGAAAAAATAGCTGAAATCGCTGGTAGACCATATTTTCCCATCGAGGTTTCCAAATTCAATGATCAGGTCGCACGGGTAGCTTTATTTGATGGTGAATTTCATTGGCATCAACATGAAGAAGATGAACTATTTTTTGTGTATGAAGGAGAAATTGAAGTCCAGTTCAAGGAAAAAGAAAATGTACGAGTGAAGGAGGGAGAGTTTTTTGTCGTTCCTAAAAAAGTTGAACATTGTCCTAAGGGTGTTGTTCCTTCTTATGTCATCTTTTTTGAATCCAGCAGTACAAATCCAAAAGGAGACTAAATTTAACAATGAAATGTTCTATCTGTAAGAAGGAAATGAAAGTAAACCGCCAAGATGTTTCCAATAATTTTGACACTAAGCAGAAATATACGCGCACTATTTACACTTGCAAAAAGGACGATACGTGGACTACTACTGAAATACCTGAAGACTAAACATTCACTTCACTTCTAAATCCACAATCTTTACAATATTTTACTAAGAATATTCCATCTGGATATTTATGTTGGCCTTCGTGTAGTGGCTTTTTACAATCAGGGCATTTGGTAAGCATGTGTTAAGAAAATAGTTAAGGTATTTAATTAAATTTCTATAAATGCAACTTGTTTGAATTTTTTGAAATTTCCTAAATTTCAATAATCTTCCCACGTTTACCAACATTGATAACTTTAGTATTTCCGATAATTTCTTCCACACCTTCAGTTTCGTGAATGTGACCGCATAAATGTAAATCTGGCTTTAACTCTTCAATTGCTTGCCTGATTCCTGTTGAGCCTGGAAACATGTTTAACCCAATGATACTTTCTTCAGGATGTAAATGTGTCACCATGACTTTCTTTTTAACATTTTTTAATTGATCGTGAGATTTTCTTAATGTTTCTAGGAATTGTTTTTCACTTAATTGATGCATTCCAATGTTAGCATATCCGCAACCAAAAATGCCGATATCTCCAAATTTTAATGAATATCCATGTAAATTTTTCAAACCGTATTTTTCTATTAAGAAATTGGTAGTTGCCATACCTTCATGATTCCCTGGGATGATTGCTACATCTAAATTTTTCTTTTTGAAAGGTCCGATAAGTCCTTCAACTGATTCAATTTCATCTTCGTTACTTAAATCGCCACAAAGCAAGACTAAGTCTACCTTTTCTTCTTCGGCCTTCTCTGCCATACTTTTCATCCAATGAACATCGCCATGGACATCGCTTAATGCTAAGAGTTTCATTTTGTTGTTTTTGTTCCTATTCGTTATTTAATTCTTCTGTTTTCATCATATATAAATCTTTCTACACTATTTAGTGGTAAACTTTATAAAAAAGTGCTGTTTTAGGACTATATGGCTGAATTAATTGATGGAGATATTGTAGAAATTGATAGAGAAGTTCCAAAACCTGTTGAGAAAATTTTAGAGTTGCATCCGCAGGTAGACCTATCTATTTTGGAAGGATTAAGTGAATTGGAAAAGTACATTATTGCTGGTATCTCTAATAGTGCGTATGATGTTCCTCATAGTGTTATGAGTGATCTTTGCGACGCGAAAACGGGTTACACTAATAGAAATCATTTATCTTTCGTGGTTTATGAAGCGATGAGGCATACTGGTGGATTTGAGAATTTTTCTTATGAAGAAATGATGAAATATGTGGATGATACTGGCACCCGTCCTGAAGAATTTGACAATGCATATTTGGAGACCCTTAAATCTTGTGTAAAACAACATCGCATTGTGATCGACGATCATCAACATACTACAGATCTTGTGAATGATAGTGGATGTGAAGCATGGTTTGAGAATAACACTATTGTTAGAATAAACCCAAAATATGTCAGGCAAATGGATGAGGAAAAGTTAGCACCATACCTTGAGGGATTGTTAAAAATTCTCACACAAACTTTCGGTTCCGACGATATTCTAGATGGATCATTTGGTGATATTGACATTAATGATTACCATTATATTGGTGGTAGTGGCGTGTTTCTATTGGATTTATCAGAAAAATTTAAAGGTATTGGTCTACGGGAAAAATCTGTCCAATATATAAAAGATCTTGCTAGAGAAGAGTTTCGTTCCAATTTAGAGTTTATTGAAAGTGGTGCGTTGCATGATGTACCGGAATATTTTCTTGATCTGGCTAACGTGTTACAGCATACAGAACCCTATTTTCCTCAATTGTATAGTGAAGCGGTTAATCGTCTGAAAGAAAGTGGTGTGGATGATCGAGTTCGAAACTTGACTCCGGAAGATTGTGATGATTCGAAAACATTTTCCGACTCGAGAATGAATTATTTGCGAAACATATTTGGAATTGAGTAACTACTCAAAAACTTCTTGCGCCATTTTCATAAAAGAAAGTAATCTATCCTCAGAAAAAGCAGGTGCCATTATTTGCAATCCTACAGGAATTCCATTTAATTTCCCAATAGGAATAACCCCAGCGCATATACCAGCCAAATTAGCAGGAATGGTAAATGCGTCCATTGCGTACTCAGCTTGCGGTGATAATTTATCAGAGAATTTTTGTGGTAATTCTGGTGTTACAGGTGAAACAATGAAGTCGACTTTTTCAAACGCTTTATCAAAATCTTGTTTAATTAATCCTTTCACGGCTAATGCTTTTCGATAATATTTCCCATCATGTTCAGCTTTAGAAATTTCCTGCCCACCAAGAATTCTTCGCAGAACTTCTTCACCACAACTTTGTTCAATAACTTTTCCATATTTTCTACCATCAAATTTACGGGTTCCTGAATAAAATTCTGTGTAGACTAATGGGTAATACGTTTGTACTCCTAATTTTGTATATTTCAAATCAACCATTTTCTTTGAAAGATTTTTCAGTGAACCTAACTTCTCAACCGCATCCATTACCATTTTATGAATCTCTTTATTGGTACACAATTCTTCAAATTCTTTATTCACACCAATTGTTACATTTTGTAATTCTTTTAATGAATATGAGGGAACTTTCTTATCAAACGTCGTTGGATCATTAGCAGAATGCCCTGAGATTATTTGAATTACTTTCGAAACTGTTTCAATATCATTACCTAAAACTCCAATTTGATCTAAACTCATCGATAAATCAATTAAACCGTACCTACTAACTCTTCCGTAACTCGGTTTAATTCCAATTATTCCACAATGCGAAGCTGGGTTACGAATGGAACCACCTGTATCAGAACCTAGAGTTACATCACACATTCCTGCTGCAACAGCCACGGCCGAACCGGAAGACGAACCGCCAGCAACTCGTGATGTATCGTGTGGATTTTTTGTTTTTTGTAATCCTCCACTTCCACCAATACCACAAGCAAATTCATCCTGATTAGCCATGCCTAATATTATTCCATCTTCGTCAAGAATATTCTGAACAACATCAGCATTAAATGTACCTATGTAATCTTTCAATGTTTTTGAACTGCAAGATATGGGCATGCCAATAACATTAATGTTTGCTTTCACGGCAAAACATAAACCAAACAATTTCCCTTTCTTAGTTTTCTTATCCAGCGTTCTAGCTCTAGCCAGTGCTCCTTTTTTATCAACAAAAAGAAATGCACCTAATTCTGGATTTTTCTCTTCAATGACTTTAAGAAATTTTTTAACTTTTTCTTCAACACCCATTATTACCACTTCTTTTTCTCAACTTGAATCCATCTCTTTTTTGTTTCAGGAGCGTTCTCTAAAATCCTATCAGCAAACGTTTCATCAAATTTAGCTTTAGAACTTCTTATGTTATCATCCCGATGCACAAAGAAATCACCATCAAACTTTACCTTATCTAACTCTTTCATGAAACTATCCATGATCCTCTTTGCTTCTTTTTGAATATCTTTCACTTTTTTAATTGAAGTACTAAATCTTCCAATTTTTTCAAATCGTACTTCACAGCATCTATCTTCCTTCTTGTTTCATTATCGCGAATATCAAACCGTAACAGTTCACCATAAATGTAATCAACTAAATCTTTTATTTCTGTCACTTCAGAAGTTCTGCCTTTCCCAGCCAGAAAAACAGCTTTACGTACTAATTCTCCAGGTACGTCACATAATCCAAGTAAATAGTACGACCCTTTTACTTTAAGAGTGCGAGCTGTCAATAATTTCTTGTTGGTTACAATACTGAAATACAAAATAGCTTCAACGTATTCTTGAACTGCAACTTTGTAACTTCCCTCAAAAATAAGTCCAGCAGCATGTTTTGCAATGTGGTCAAGTTTTTTCCGTTCAATTTCGATAGTTCGGATTAGTTTTGCTGCTTCTGGAATCTCACCTCGATGAACAGAATAAATAATTAATTTACTTAGTTTTAGCACATCTCTACTTTTTTTGATAAGTTTTTCTCTAAATGCGTCATACTGTTTAATTTCCTGGCGTACTGCCGCAAAATGGTCTGCTTTGTACATCATTTGATTATTTCAATCGTTCTTTATAATTGTTTTTGTTTTTGCATAAGATTTATATTTGGTGGTTCGGCATAATTCGCTTATGGATTTTACTGATTTGAAAAGAGGGGATCTTAATCAACGTATAAGAAGAAACTGGAGGTGGTACAAGCGTTGGAAGATATGGGGAGCCATGGCGTCGCTGGATAGGGGAATCACCTAATTTATCGATCAAATCTCAGGAATAGAATATCTTGGACACATGTCTGAAAATATTGATTGTACTCGCTTTGCTATTGGAGATACCAAAGTTGCGGATCTTGTTCCTGGTGTACTACAGCATGATGGAAAACCAGAGGCAGGAGATATTATCATATATGGACATGGGCTTAAATATCCCACTCATGTTGGAATATGGCAAGAAGACGGGACCGTAGAATCTAAGTGGGGTGACTATGGTCCGGTTATGAAACACAAATGGGACCATGTCGTTCCGGGATTTGGCAAATATGCGTTTTTTTCAAAATACCACATTTGATTGTTTTTTTCAAAGGGTGCTTGTGCGGGGCCTCGTCCATCGTGTCACTCCGCTATGCTTCGTTCGCGACATTGCTATTCGCAATGCTTCTCAACTTCGTGTCCTTGCAAGACACTCAGGTCGTTTCTCTTACTTTTTCTCACACTCGTGTCACTCCACTTCGTTCCGTTCGCGACACACGGGAAAATCGGAGATTTTCTGTGCACCGAAAATGTTTTGCATTTTCTTGTGTTCCTTACGGAATGATTCGTCGTCTACGCACAAGCACTTACTTTTTCCGAACTCAATAAGCAGAAAAGTTTAAATAAGATACTTTAGTTATAAACACTAGAAAAAGAGATGGCAGAAGAAACGTTATTCCGATCAGTACTTACATTCTTAGATGAATTAGGAGTCTATGATGTTCTCTTACCGTTTTTACTTGTTTTCACCATCATGTTTGCGATTCTTGAAAAAACAAAAGTATTGGGTACAGAGAAGATAGATGGAAGAGAATATACGAAAAAGAATATTAACGCCATGGTTGCGTTTGTTTCTGCTTTTTTGGTTATCGCTTCCACGCAATTGGTAAGTATCATAAATCAAACAATTGCAAATGTAGTTCTATTGCTTATCTTATCGGTAAGTTTCTTGCTATTAGTTGGTGTCTTTTGGGGAAGCGAAGAGTACAATTTACAGAAATCTCCCACATGGATGAAATTTTTCATGGTGTTGATGTTTATTGGAGTTGTTGTCATTTTCCTAGATGCAGCTAATTGGTTGCAGGATATTTTGACATTTTTCTCTAATTGGAACACCGAATGGGTAGCATCAATAATTTTAGTAATTCTAATCTTTGGGTTCATGGCATACATTACGCAAGAACCATCACGAGGTAAAAAGAAAGATGATAAAGAAAAATGATAAAAAACGGAGGCTATTACAATGGTAAATTTTGCTAGTTTAATTCAACAATATGCGGTTGTGGATTTTCTGCTTCCCTTTCTGTTAGTATTCGTCATAGTGTTTGCAGTACTGCAACGAACGAATTTGTTAGGAAAGGATCGCAAGAACTTTAATGTGGTGATTTCGTTAATACTTGGGTTACTGTTCGTTATTCCTCACATAACGGGGGCTTATCCCTTAAGTTATGATCCGGTTGATGTAGTCAACCAAGCGATACCGAGCATTTCTTTGGTAGCCATTGCGTCAATTATGTTGCTTTTACTACTTGGAATTTTTGGTGGTGATTTTGCTAAATCTGCCATGCCATTCATTGCCATTGCAGCTATTGGATTTGTTGTCTACATCTTTGGTTCAGCATTGAAATGGTGGAAAGGCCCATACGACGTGTTTTATTGGTGGACAACCCAAGTTACTGAAGTGCTCATTATCATTTTAGTGTTTGGTTTAATTGTGTGGTTCATTACTCGCGAACCTGGAGGAAAAACTCCTGGTGGAGACATGATAAAAAACTTTGGGAAGTTGTTTGAGAAAAAATAAATGGCTACTTTCCTAGACATCGGGTTGTTGCAGTACTTTAATGTAATCTTCCCAGTCTTATTGGTTTTTTCTATCTTTTTTGCTCTTCTGCAAAAGACGAAAATTCTGTCGGAAAATAATGCCATTAATGCTATTGTAGCTATCTCGGTTTCATTTCTTTTTTTGATGTCTAAAACATTACTTGATTTGATTAACTTCATAGCACCATGGTTTGTGTTTGCACTCATCTTCATTATCTTGCTGTTGATGATTTATCAAACGCTGGGCGCAACTGACGAAGACATCGCTGGTGTTGTTCGTACTGATAAGACAGTACAGTGGAGTGCATTGGCTATTGGATTATTAATACTCATCGCTGGATTCGGAGAAGTGTTCGGGCAAACTATAGGACCATATCTCGCGGAAGATGGTGCATCGGACGTTGCCACAAGTGATTTTGAACAGAACGTTTTTGCAACGTTATTTCACCCAAAAATTCTTGGATTGATTGTATTGTTCGGAGTTGCTATTTTCGCTATAGCGTTTTTATCCGGATCGCCTGCGTAGTTATTCTTTCTTTATCTCTTTAGAAATCCCAGCTATTTTTCTCTCATCTTTCCTTACTTTTCTCTCAAGTTTCTTGATATCTTCTTCTGATGGTAATTCTTCCGGTTTTATCCCTCTTCTTGACAATAAATTCCTAATATCTTGATTATTTCTTACATGTTCGTATGTTATTCTTGGTTCACCTTGCACATTGTCTTTTTTAACATTAAAGTTCGTTATTTCAGTTGCCAAATTCTTTGCAGTTATGGTGATGGTAGGTAAAAAGTCTGCTAGTGGTCTGTTTTTCGGAATTCTTAGCCTTCCTTTCATCATTGAGGTGTTGAAGCCACCAAATAGCGCTTTATCTCCTTTACTTCTTATTCTTGCAAAACCTTGTTCATCGACTCCTTTTTCATAAATTAACTTTGAAAGTTCTGTTTCTGATGAAACCAGTTTCTGTCGTGCATTTAATCGTTCAATTAATGCAATTCTCTCTTCGATCAATTCTTGTTTTCTGGTCTGAACAGCAAAGTAACTTTGAGCAAAAGCAATTTGTTCTTTTCTTGGATCTCCATTTTGTGCAACTAAGTAGCATGCATAGCGGGTGAGAATAAGATCACCTATCTCTCTCTTTGTTTCAGATCCTATTCCAACCATTTTGTTGACGTCAACAAAATGGTCGCTTACTTGTTGTCCTGAATTCTTACAGGCTATTTTTGCTTTTTCAACAACATTGGTAAAATTTCTCCATTCGCCGTAATCCAGTAATCTCTGCAAATCTCTCGCAAGCCAGAACTTAACACCGTCTGCTTCACCAGAATAACCCTCAAAGGATTGTTGTAATTGAGCAATATTTTCTTTTTTCATTCAATAATTAAGAGAAATCAAACTTTTTAAATGTTTACATTATTCACTTTTTCATTCTTTTATTTCTTCTTCTTCTTTAATTTACTAGAAACAGCAGTCAATTCCTTCACATTATTGGTAAATTCAGGAATGACATCCTTAAAGACCTTTCCAACAGCTTTCAGCTCCGTGGACACATCAATCATTCTCCTATCATATTCTTCAACTTTTCCAAGGATAGCGCCACGGAGTTCTTTGAAATCTTCTTTCATGCTTGATAATTCAGATAAGGCTTTCTGTAATTGATCTTCAACACCACTTTTCCAGTCAATAATCTTCTTGACTTCTGTCAGCAAGGCATCCCATTTTTCATCGATGATAGTTTCAGCAATTTGTTCCATGCGATCATAATTTCCACCAGAAGGTGCTGTTGGCATAGGTGGTGGTTGATAACTTGATTGCATCTCTTGTTGTATCTGATCATCAGTTAGTCCATGCGCTCGCATTTGTTCCGCTTGTGAAGTCACATCAGCCATTGTGTTGTTGTATTAGTCGTTCTACGTCTTGCTGGGTTGCAAAATGCATAGGATTCCATAAATCAATATATTTTTGAAGAACCATGACCTCTTCTTTCCCAGCCGTCATTCCGAGTTCTTTAATCACTACGTCCATTTTTGTCTTTAGAGCTTCTCGTTCCCTTTTGACTTGAACAAGTTCATTGTTTAACATCTTGATTTCTTTTGTTAACTCAGCAACTTTATGCATGAAATTCATTTTTAACGTCTCGGTTTCCTTTCCTAGTCTGTTAACTTTCCCTTCAACACCTTTTAACCAGGTGTACAGTTGCGGCGTACTCTGTTGATTACTTTCTTCGGCCATTAGGGTTGAATAACGTTTTTATTATAATAAAGTTATGTGAGTATTTGAAAGTAGTATTAGGTAACTATTTATATTTTATGAGATTCTTTAGTGCATGGGTATTACGAACGAACCAATAATTTTCCTATTGAAGAAAATGTGGAAATTTTCTACTGGAAATAGAAAGAACATTATTCTTTATTTTTCACTTTTCTTAGTGGCGAACATTATTGGATTAATTGAGCCACTCTTAATGGCAAAAATTCTGAACGTCATTCAAGAACAAGGTATTACCCAAGCTAATCTTCCGGGATTGATTGGTTACTTGTCTATCTTTCTTTTGCTAGCAGTTGGATTTTGGGGATTCCATGGACCTGCCAGAGTGATTGAATTGAAAAATTCTTTTATTGCCAAAGCAAATTATAGAAAATATCTACTTGATGGAACAATGAACCTTCCGGCGCATTGGCATACAGATCATCATTCTGGTGATACCATTGATAAAATTGAAAAAGCAACAGATGCATTATGGCGTTTTTCAGGAGATACTTTCTTGGTTATTGAAACTATTGTACGTTTCATAGGATCGTACATTGCACTAGCGTATTTTAACTTACATTCAAGTTACATTTTGTTGTTCATGGTTATTATTACTGTAACAGTTATCATTAAGTTTGACAAAGTCTTGGTAAAACATTACCGGGAATTGTATCGTGCAGATAATAGAATCTCAGCAAAGATATTTGACATAATTAGTAACATTACCACGGTCATTATTCTACGAATTGAAAAATTAGTGTCTAAAGCTATTTTTAAGAAGATTATGGAACCGTTGAAATTATATGTACATAATCATAAAGTGAGTGAAACAAAATGGTTCCTTGTTTCTGTTTTCAGTGCCCTCACGACATTTTTCGTTCTTGGATCTTATGTTTATTCGAATGTTGGTAGTGGTGGAACGGTTTTCGTAGGAACATTATTTGCATTGTATGGTTACGTTGGTAGGATA
The DNA here is from genome assembly GCA_002687775.1 of Nanobdellota archaeon. The sequence goes on along the minus strand of NZBF01000005.1, from coordinate 18,205 downwards.
AATGACTTATTTTTCAGATTTGCGTACAGATATGGTGCAATTGTTCGTCAACGAACGGCAGTTCAGAATGTAGAAGAAATTTCGGATAAATTTCAAAAAAGAATAGGTGCCCGGTCGTTACCGCTGATAAAATGGAAAGAACTCCAGGTAAAGAATTTACGTTTTTCTTATCACGGAGAAGAAGGAGATGTACATTTAGATAATATTTCGTTGAAGATACAGCACAAAGAAAAAATTGCACTAATTGGAAGTAGTGGAAGCGGAAAAACAACACTCCTAAAAGTAATTAGAGAGTTATATAAGCCACAACATTTGGAACTTTCTTTGGATGGTAAAGCATTACCCAAAGGTTTCAAGTCTATTAGTAGTAACATTGCACTCATTCCCCAAGATCCAGAAATATTTTCAACAACGGTGAAGGAAAATATTACGTTAGGTATACCACATTCGACGCAGGAAATCAAGAAATATACTGACATGGCTCGATTTACGCAGGTGGCTGAACGATTACCACACAAATTGAATTCGTCAATTGTTGAAAAAGGAGTGAATTTAAGTGGTGGTGAGAAACAACGTTTAGCATTGGCGCGTGGTTTGTTAGCATGTGAGGATAAAGCAATCATTCTACTCGATGAACCAACGAGTAGTGTTGATACTCACAATGAATTGCTTATCTACGAAAACATATTCAAGAAATTTAAGAACAAAACAGTAATTTCATCAATTCATCGATTACATTTGCTTCCACTATTTGATACTATTTACTTCTTCAAAAATGGAAAAATACTTGCTTCCGGAACGTTTAAAGAAATGTTGCGTAAGTCGGTTGAATTCCGAGCAATATGGAGAAAATATAATTATAAACATTGATCAATTTTGGAATATTTTTTCTCATCTCTTTAACAGCACAGAAAATATAATAAACGCCATCGCAATCTATTCAGTAAAAGAATGGTAGAACCAAAAAAGACAACGTGTTTTGAGTACGATACGGTTTACGAGGGAGAGCATAAGATTCTGAGAGTTAATTTAGAAGGATGTACATTTCTTCCAGCGATTGAGGATAGTTCCATCTGTATGGGGAAAGTCATTGATGCTCTTCTGGAAGTTGCGGGTGTCGGAGTTCTTATATTATCTCAGAGAAGAAAGTATGAATATAGTGCTGACCAAGTTGCCATTTTGTATGAACTTGCCAATTTGATTAAGAAACTTACAAACGAAGAAAGGGAAATTCATTCTCAATTAGTTACTGATCCTGCATTCGAAAATTATCTCCGGGCGAGTTATGCTATTTTTCAAAAATTAATTTCCAAGACATTGAAGGAAGATCCATTGGCAGCCTACGTTGAGTTGAGGAGGATGCATCGACGTGAGACCATCAAACGTGATAATTCGTTGAATGATATGCAACGTCAGGCGCAAGGGAAATTGCTTGTGCAGGTGGAACAAGTATTAGCTCAACTAGATGGATTACAGCTCATAAAAATGTTAATGCCCCATATCCATGATTACAGAGCTGGAGAACGTGTTCTGTATAAAAATATTTTCCAACCATCAACGAAACCAGATTTTATTTACACGAAGTTAATTAGTGAATACCCGGAAGGTAATTTGTTAGATAGTTATTCTTTTGGAACTGACGGTGAAAAAAATGTAGTAACTCTTTTTGGGTATTATGATTCTGTAAAAACGTTATATCATTTACTCCCACCTGAATTTTCATTAAATGAGGAAGTGTACGAGTTGCTTGATTCAGCAAAAAGAATTATGGCCGAGCATAAACCGGACAGGCAGGAATTTGTTAACCCTCAAAGAATGCGTGAAGTCTTTTTTACAATTGGTAAGGATTTACTGACAGACTTAGCTAAATCAAAGAATATACGGTTACGTGAAAGGGAAATTAAGCAACTTTCTCGAATTTTGTTAAGATATACTGTAGGATTCGGCTTGATTGAAACGTTACTTGCCGATCCAAAAGTTCAGGATGTAAACATAAATTCACCAAATGGTGATTTACCCATCTTTCTGGTGCATCAGGATTTTGGTGATTGCACGACTAACATTTACCCGACTCCAGCGGAAGTTGACAGTTGGGCAACCAAATTACGATTAATTTCCGGTCGTCCATTGGATGAAGCTAATCCAATCTTGGACACTGATTTGAATGTTAAAGATTTTTCTGCAAGAGTTGCTGCTATCAGCGCTCCATTAAATCCGACAGGATTATGTTTTTCCTTCCGACGACATCGGGATAAACCATGGACTTTTCCATTATATATGCAACCACACATTAGGTACATGAACAAAGAAACTGCAGGATTGTTATCTTTCCTTATTGATAACAACGCAACTATGCTCGTTGCAGGAACAAGAAGTAGTGGGAAGTCAAGTTTGCTCGGAGCTATACTCGTTGAAATAATGCGAAGATATCGTATAATTACTATTGAAGACACTTTAGAATTGCCAGTTCAAGCATTACGAGACATGGGTTTCAATATTGAAGCTTTGAAAGTTGCTTCAGCCTTAGCTGCACCGGGAAGTGAAGTGGACGCATCAACAGGAATTCGTTCTACGTTACGTTTAGGTGATTCAGCATTGTTTATAGGTGAAGTACGTTCGAAAGAAGCTATTGCTCTTTATGAAGCAATGCGAGTTGGCGCAGCTGCGAATGTTGTTGCTGGAACTATTCACGCTGCTTCTCCATATGGTGTGTATGATCGTGTGGTGAACGATATTGGTGTTCCTAAAACTTCGTTCAAAGCAAGTGATATTATTATTCAAACAAACCCTGTACGATCTGCGGATGGTTTAAAGAAGTTTAAGAGAGTTTTGGGTATCACGGAAGTGCGTAAGCAATGGGAAAATGATCCATTGAAAGAAGGAGCGTTCATGGATTTAATGAAGTATGATCCTAAAGCAGATGAATTGAAAGTGACAGATGCAATGATTAACGGAGATTCTGACATTTTGAAAACGATGGCTGGCCATGTACGTGAATTTGCTGGTGATTGGGAAGCAGTTTGGAGTAACATTGTATTGCGTGGTGACGCTAAGCAAGCTATTGTGGACATTTCAGTGAAAGCAGAAGATAAGTCTTTACTGGAAGCTCCCTTTGTAGTAAAATGTAATGACATGTTGCATTTATTATCTGGCAAGATACAGGAAGAAGTTGGATCACTTGATTCTAAACGTATTTTATTTGAATATCAAGATTGGTTGAATAAAGAAGTTAGGAAGAAAAGGATGTAGAAATATATAAATACGTTGACTTATTGATTTATATAAAAAGAGGATGTCATGGCTGGGAAAGAGGACCAAAGTTATAAGGAAATAGTGGCCAAGTATAAAGCGAGGCTACGTGATGAATTAGGTGCGGAAATCAAAGTTGAACCACAAATTATTTCTCGAGAGTATAAACAATTTAAAGAAGATTTCTATCCCAAAAAGTACACGTTGTACGAAAAAATGTGTGCACTGTCGAATTCTTTACTGCGTTTGAAAAGTGACCCAAAGAAATCTGAGAAAATTCAGAAAAATATTGACATGAGTCACTTGAATGTTACTCCTGGGAGTGCAATGGCTTTTGCTATATTATTCCCCTTACTTTTTACCATGATTGGTGGTTTGTTTGCGTTTGCCATTTTTCAAAAAACGTTCTTTGTGGTTTATTTCGTTTTTTTAGGTATCACGTTCCACGCAATTTTTCGAAAAATTCCCAGTTTTATAGGAAATTCTTGGCGTATGAAGGCAAGTAACCAAATGGTTCAATGTGTCTTCTATCTTGTTACCTACATGAGACATACGTCTAACTTGGAACGTGCTATTGAATTTGCGTCTGAACATTTAACTGCTCCATTATCTTTAGACATGAAAAAAATAATTTGGGACATTGAAACACAAAAATTTTCTAACGTTAAAGATGCCACTGAAAATTATTTGAGTAAATGGAAAGACTGGAACAAAGAATTTGTTGAAGCTTTCCATCTCGTGGAATCTTCATTATATGAAGGATCTAACGATCGTAGGCTAACATTACTCGATAAAGCATTGGATGTTATTCTTACTGGCACGTATGAAAAGATGTTGAATTATGCCCGTGAGTTGAAGAGTCCAATGACCATGTTGCATATGATGGGGATTATATTACCAATTCTTGGGTTGGTTATCCTCCCATTGATGGTGAGTTTTATGTCCGGTGGAGATACTAAAGCATCAGATCTTGCAATTTACATCGCATTGATGTATAATGTGACTCTACCTCTTGGTGTGTATTATTTAGGTAGAATGATTCTGTCGAAACGTCCGACTGGGTACGGTGATTCTGATACATCAAGCCAGCCACAATTGAAGAAATTTAAGAACGTACTTATTCATCTAGGTAAGAAAATAGAAATAGGTATTAATCCAGCATTTTTTGCCGTTGCCGTGTTTTTTGTTTTGGCACTTATAGGATTTAGTCCGTTAATAATTCATTCCCTAGATCCAAGTTATGAAGTGGAATTTGACAAAGATGGTAATTTCAAATTTTTGGATTACATCTGTCCACCCGATAATATTGACTGCTCTGATTCTGAAAAAATGGGTCCCTATGGTATAGGTGCCTCAATTCTTTCGTTGGTCGCTGTTCTGAGTTTTTCCTTATCGGCCGGTTTATATTATCGTCTTCGTTCGAAGAATGTTCTTAAAATTCGAAAACGAACGCAACGTTTAGAAGATGAATTTTCATCTGCATTGTTCCAACTGGGTAATAGATTAGGTGACGGTATCCCTGCAGAAATTGCCTTTGCAAAAGTTGCTGAAACTATGCAAGAATCTGCCTCAGGTCAATTTTTTCACGTGGTGGAAAGAAATGTAACTCAGTTAGGTATGAGTGTTGAACGGTCAATATTTGATAAGAAAGTAGGTGCTCTAGTTTCCTTCCCATCAAAAGTTATTGAATCGTCAATGAAAGTTCTCGTGGAAAGTTTACGTAAAGGGCCTAAAGCTGCTGCACAAGCGATGTTGTCGATGGCACAGTACATTAAAGAAATTCACAAAGTAAATGAAAGGTTGAAAGATCTAATGGCAGATATCATCTCTTCCATGAAATCTCAAATTGCATTTTTGACTCCAGCCATTTCAGGTATCGTAGTTGGGATTACTTCGATGGTTACTACTATATTAACAAAACTGAGTTCTCAACTTACTTCATTTGCCGATACGGGAAGTTCGGTAGGTGGGTTTGGTGGTATGATGGAATTGTTTGGAATTGGTTTACCAACGTATTATTTTCAGTTAATTGTTGGTGTCTATTTGGTTCAATTAACGTATATTCTAACTGTGTTAACAAGTGGTATTGAGAACGGTTCAGATAAATTACAGGAAAGATTCCTTCTTGGAAGTAATTTAATTAAGAGTCCAATGTTATATTCGATAATTGCAGGTGTTGTGATATTGGCATTTAGTATTTTCGCAACGCAGATAATTAGCAGGTCGTTGACTTAAGTGCTCGTGCTTAAAGAGAAAGTGTTATAAAGAATTGATGGATTTTTGTTAGGTAATGGGTCTGTAGCTCAGCCTGTGAAGTTTTATCTTCGGCTATGGAGAGCGCACGACTGAAGATCGTGATGTCATGGGTTCAAATCCCATCAGACCCATACTTTTTTATATTCTCGAGTTTTCTTTACTTGATGAATCATTTTTTTGTGGAGTTATTTAAATGAGACCAGAGTCATTAGAACTATTAGTTGATGCGATACCAAGGGCAATGGCTTTCGCAGTTTTAGTTTCTTATGTAGGTAAGACTGCTTTTTATCAGATAGGAAAAAGAACAGTGTTGCAAGGTGATGATGATTTTTTACAAAGAGTGAAAGCAGCTGTGATGATTCCGACACCTTTCGACGCTTTGTACATATTCAATGAGGGAAGAAGGGAAAGTAATAAAATTAATCAGTATTTCTAAATAAATCTAAGTATCACATTAAAAAAATAAAAAAAAGAATTAGTAACCACGACAACCGCGGCAATAATAACGGTTTGCATTCTCAACAACGATACGATCTCCGCATCCTTTGCATGCCCGTTGTATTTTAAATTTTTTAACTTCCTGAAAGACGTGCTGTTTCGTTTTCCATCACACTCCCTTTTTTTTTACATGTTAAGAAAACAACTGTTTTCTTATAGTCGCTAAAAACACCTTTATCGACGGAGAAAAGATAATGAACTATATATAACTTTCCCCGTTTTCGACGATAAAACAGTGTTTTGTCGAGGATAAAAATAAGTGTTTTGTTGGAGCATAATTCTCATACTACCGATAGTTTTATATCATTTTGAGATATAATTAGTAAAAATGAAAACCTTACAAATAATTGCCTATCTGGTTGGAATTGCTGCTATTCTGTTTACTGTTGGTATGATTCTGTATCAGGTGGTTAAATGAAGAATGGTAAGCTACTCGGTCTTTCTTTAATTATTAGTTCTCTTGCGTTACTTTATCTTTTATTTGCGAATACTTACCGTGGAAGTTTTATTCTTAGTGACTGGATTGTTGTTGCCGTAGATTTATCTGCAACCATAGTTATTGATTTGGTAGTTCTCTATGATAAATAATTTAGAAAAAGAACATAAAAAATACGCCTATTAGAACCATTATTCCCCATATATTCCTGTTCCAGTACAAAATTTTCTTTCCATCAAAATTCCAAAATGGAATAAGATTAAACAAACCTAACCAAATGTTAATTTGAAATCCATACAAAGAAATTAATCGTGCCATGGATCCTGGAACTAACAAACCTACGCCGTAGAATAATCCAGCAAGGACATAGTTGGTTAACGGACCTGCCACACTTATTTTTCCATTTTCTCTTCTTGTGACATTACCATAAATCATTACAGCTCCTGGTGCTGCGAAAACAAATCCTAAAAGAGAGAGGGCTAATGCAAAAAAAAGCATCTGATCAAATGATCGAAATTCTGCAGCGCAACCGTATTTTTGAGCTACCAATTTATGCGCGAGTTCGTGTAACAAAAATCCAATTCCAACTGTAATTGCTGCAACAATAAAATTAGTTATGATATTGTTAAATCCTGCACTCATAACAATAGCAAAAGCCAATGAAATAACAATCCACGCTTTAACAATGTCAACCAATTCTTTATGCGAGGTTCGTATGAAACCTAATTTAATTTCCTGAGTCATGTTCGTTCATCTTGTCAATAATTTCTTTCAATTGCTGCGCTTGATATTCAATAGATTCCAATAAAGAAACATCGCTGAAATTTTCAGTTGCGCAGGGTGGGCAATAGAATTCTGAGCTACTGCGTATCTTAAAAGCAGCCTGATCTTCACATATGATACACTTCTTCATTTGAAGCAAAGAAAGCTAAATTCTTTAAATATTTTACGTAGTAAGGTAGAGCACTGGGGCACGGCCATTATTACGGTGCTCAAGAAGTAAGAAGAGTCTTTTTAATTTCTAAAATTTCGTTCTCAGTAACTGCACATCCGTTATATTTTGTTCCCCATAGAACTGCGTCCAATAATGTACTTTTTCCATTTCTCAACGCAGGGATGTAATCGTTCAGGATGCCTAACTTATACGCTGCTGCCACTAACTCAATCGACCGAATAATTTTTATCTTGCCTACAAAAGTGGTGAATTCTTTGATGTTTTGGGGTATAGGTTGAACAGATGTGTGTAACCTTCTTCCGAGAAGTTTCTTTAGCTGAGTCGGTTTTTCAATCAATAATCTAGTTGTGCGTTCATCCATGACAATTCCATGATTTTTGAGTGCCATGGCACACGCAACCGTTTCAATTTCACCAGAATGAATTATCTTAAGAGGTCGACCATCACGTGTGTAGGTCTTATTAGCCATATGGTCAAGTTTGTTGGCAATATTTTGCGGAATAGTATCATACACTTCAATTACTCCTTCCTTCAACAGCTTGATAACTTCTAGAGCTTCAAATTGGAATCGTTTTATTTTTAGTGGACGTTCGACAAGTTCTCTTCGTACTGATGGAGTAATGTAAAATTTCCCGCCAAAATGTTCCTTAAGTGGTTTTAAAATCCAAAGGAGTCTTCCCATCGCTAATGAGATAATAGGTCCAGAATCAAAACAAAGCGATTTCATGAAAATATTTTCAGTGCGTAACTGAGCCTCTTTTTTGATGACACTTCAGGGAATTCTTCCAAGATCTTAGTTTTCCCAATAAAATTCATTAGATCCCATCTACTAAGGCCCATGATTTGTGCAGCTCTTCCAATCGATAGACCGTATTTGAACAATGAAACTCCTTTCTTTATTCTTGCTGCGTGGAACACTTCCTGGGCATATTGTTTAGATCGGTCCGCTTTACAAATTTTAGCGTTACAAGTTCTGATAGTTGAGAAAATAGATTTTATGTTTTGATTATATCTTTGAAATTCTTTCCTCTGTAAATTTGTTTTCGCTTTGATAAGATGCTTGTACAATCTCTGGTAATCGTCTTCTGGAAAATCTTTGATGACTTTGTACAATGAATAAATAATGATGGCAATTTGCACAGCATCAATATCTTGGTGGGTTGACGCGTCCTTAATTGTCTGTTCACTTAGTTCTTTGAGTTGAAATACATCTTTGTCTTCTCTTTTTTCAAGAACTTGGATAGTCTTTGTAAGCATTTCAACTAAGTGCTTGCGTAATTGCTCATTCATAACTAGGTGTTTTTTTTTGATTATATTAATGTTATGGACTGGCCGGGAATTTCAGATATTCTTTTGAACCCGAATATCCCGCAAGCCAAGCGAGTGCTCTTTTCCGCAATATTGTACCGGATTGAACTACCAGCCCATCCTTTGAAGCCGACTACCTGCTATTTAAAGCTTATTGAATATACTCCATATATAAGAAAAAAGTTTATAAATATGCTTTCCTGTGAGATATTGTGATAAGATGTAGGTATACCTATGGGAAATGTGAGATCATTCGCGGAATATGAAGCGGCTCGAGAGCAGCGTGAAGAACAGTTTGACGAAGCAGTAGCAGTGAGATTGGAAAAGTTGGTTGATCAGCATGACGCTGTGCGTGATCTCAAGAGATCATATGATGGAGCTATTGCTGATTTAGAAAAAAATGAAAAGAAAAGGCAACGATGTGTCGAAGTTAATGCTGCGCTGGATTTATATTTGCAGGTGTGGGTTGGCAGAACTCTTTTGATTGGTGATTACGATTTGGTTCGTGCTGAAGTATACTCAAATTATGCAATGAGACGAGCACACAATAAGGAAATACTTGACCTTGAGTTGTTTGGAAAAGCAAAGTTAGAGACTGACAAAAATAACTTTCGTGAGAATTTAACAGACTTGGTACGCGCAGCTTGGAGTGAATCGGGTAGAAAAACCATGAATGAACCGGTCCAAAGAACATTTTCTAGCTACTTCATTTCAGAAGTTCAACAGCTTGTTGATGATGACAGAATCGATGAATTGGGAGATCTTCCAGGAATTACTAATTTACTTGCTCATCCAGAATTTTCTGACGACATTTATGAACGTATCCCAGCTGCAGCCAAGGAACTTAAATCTAAGGGATATATCAAAAATGAACAGTTGATTGGTATTAAGCGTGTGATGACTCGTCATGTCATAGTGGAGCCACAAGCACAAACCCCTAAGCCAGTACGGGTCGATCCGAAATTTATGACATTAATTGGGGAACCTTCCGTTCCCACAAGTTCTGCTGATTTAAGTGAAGAAAGGTTAGAATTTTTGCAAGTAATGTTTGATCTTCCAGAAGAAATTGCTCAGAATTATGTTGATGAGCAGACTTTGGAAACTTTTGAAGATAGGTATTGGGCCCTTGCACAGGCCACTGGGTCAGAGAGGTCTGTTCCGCGTCTTGTAAAAACGAATCCAGGTGTTTTGACCTATAGGCCCAGTGCTTTTAGCAAATTCTGTTCTACTATGCTGGTTGTTCGAACCCATATTGAATCTGATTTCAGAACACGTGATGTTTTACGTACAATTTACGGGATTGAACAACGATTAGCTGATTATGCAAGTTTTGAATCATTAGCGGCTTTAAAACATAGTTTGTTCAATGAGAAAATTGTCGATGGAAGGATTATTTCTGATCAAGTTGATATTGGTGCTTATCGTAGCGCATTGCTTGAACGAGTATCATTACCTGCAGGAATTATTAAAGGACTAACAGAGGGACCAAATGCTGCATATCAGGGAGAAATTAGGACCTCCCAGCGTACTTTCAGAACTAATGTTCGGGGTCAAGTAAGTAAGTCTGATTTTCGAAGGTTTAGTCGAACTTTTGATGTTCTTGTCGAGCGGGGAGCTATTATTGAAGAAAATGGTCAATACAGCTTAACTGTTGACCCTGCAAATGTTGAGGGAGTTTATTTGCATGAGTACTTTCGGTTACTGCAAGGACAGGATCCTAATCCACAATTAGTTACACAATTATTACCTGATACCTAGTCATGCCATTTCCTGCATTTAAGCTGCCCAAAGATTATGAACCATTACGATTAGACGAGCGAGTGCAACGTGTGAAAACAAGAGAAGTTCCTATTGATCTAAAAGATTCTCGTTATCTAGAAATTTATCCAGTAATTAAAGCAGAGGCTGATAGATTATCTGACATGATTAATGAAAATAGGCATCATGATGATATGGTTTGTTATATGTATATTTTTGATTTAATGCATTTTATTCCGTTATTACCACGGAAAGAAAGAGGGAAGTATAATAAGTACTAGATTTTAGTAAATCGTTGAACTTCTTTCCCATCAATTATTTTCTTTCCAAGAAACATTTCCTTTGGTCTTATCCAAATTTGGTTTTCTCCATACAGTGCTTTGTAAATAACTAATTCTTCCTGTGTTTCACTGTGTTTTCCAATACCGATGACTTCGTATTTGTTTCCTTTGAAATGTTGGTATGTTCCTAATTCCATTTCAATGGTAAACCTTCTTTAATATAAGAAACTTACTCTACTACTTCACCAACAATACTTCTCAGCATGTGATCAACAACTTTTATGGATATCTTTTCTTTCAATGGTAATCGTCCTTTTACACCGATGACTAGCGGATATGTACCCATCTGTCTACAGAACGTTGTTTTCCCATCATACATTTCTGTCCAAACATCTTTCAAAATAGTTCCTTTTGGCACTAATCGTTGCAACATTTCAAAATCAATTTTCTGTCGAATTTCGTTTCTCCATTTCCAATACAAATGTTTATTTTTCCTCAAATACTTGTTACCACCATGTTTTTCTAAGAATGTATCAGGAAGCACCGCGGCTTGACGAATATTGATTCTTCTTAGTAAAAGATTCTCAGTAAGAACTTGTTGTAAATATTTCATGTTTTCTTTCTGAGTTTGTTTTGTTTCTTTGAGTAATCCAAAAATGATGTTTATTCCTGGAAGAAACTTGTGCATTCCATTCTTTCCACGGATTGCACCATGTTTGTTGATAATTCTAATTGCTTTCATGGCAATGATTGGGGCCGTGTTAAGTAAATTTGCTTTGGTTACTTCTAAATCAAAACTTTCGACACCAAAAGCAGCGATGTTTCCTTCGGTGCAGTAATCAACAATCGCTTTCGTAATTTCTTCTCCACCTTTAGCAACGACAGAATTAGGATTAACATTGTCAATTTGAAGCATTTCTATGTTTGGACATTGTTTTCGAATGGTTTTCAATAATTCAATTGGCCTGTCGGAAGCATAGAAATCGGCTTGCTTTCCCAACCTGAAATATCTCGCGCCATGTTTGTAATATTCTTTTACTTCTTTCACAATATCTTCCATTTTTCTGTTAGTGAAATTACTTTTCAATGGTTCAGTGCAGAATGAACATTTTCCAACTTTACATCCGCGTCCAGTTTCAATTTCAATTACTCTTTTGTCAGGGATTTCTTTCAAAATTTCTGCTCCTGCTAATACGTATTTTTCCACTTCATTAAATGACATTGAATAATCTTTAATTTCAAAATCGTGTTTGACTTTTTCAAAGAATTTTCCTCCCTCTAGTTGTGTTCCAAAGACTGCTGGACCTGTTAGTATTTTTTTACACTTAATATCTTTTAGCAATGGAACAACTTCCTGTAGAGTTCCAGGAAGTGCAGTTAAGTATTTCCCAGGTACATGAACGCCGAGAATAATGATTAATACGTCTGTTTTGCTGATAACTTCTTCTGCGTCATTTTTTGTTAGGTTATACACAAGAATGTTTGTTTTTTGTTTTACTGTAGGTTCTCTTTTCTTTTTGTTATACTTTTTCCATAGTCTGAGATCGTCAATAGTGAGATAGGTAACATTATGTCCTTGTTTCTTTAATTGCCCGTAAATGTATCTTGGATATGTTCCTAAGTATGGAGGTACACCTAGTCCAGATGCTTCATCAGTGTAACAGTCAAGGATGGTATAGTTCATTTTTTTCTAGGTATTTAGTTAGCGATAGCCAGAGTGGGCTTCCTTCTGCGCCTCGATTATTATGGCTTCGCCATTCTCAGCTTACATTTCGTTGCTTACGTTCTTTATTCCACTGAAGGGCGCTCGCTAACTAACTTATGTTATTTCCTTTCTTTTTTATATACTTTTAGATGAAGATTGAATAATAGAAATGGTTAAATATGTTGTAGTGTTTACTTTTATTATGGATTTATCTGAATCAGTTTCTGCTGCAATGCAACAACAACAAGCGGCGAACGTAGCGCAAACTGAACTTTCTGATAAAGTTAAGGGGCTACAGGCAAGAGTACTACGGGGTGAGAGTACAGGAGATGCTGTTCAGGATTTCTTACTAGGTGGATATGGGATTTTTGGGGATGAAGCAAGGTTTGAGTTGTTACAGCAATTTCAAGAAGCTATAGGCAGTCATCAAGGTGAACCTATCCTAGTACGCCATGGTGGGTACGTAACTGATAAAAAAGGTGCTAAAGAAGAAATTGCTATTATTGGTGAGAATGCTAATGAAAATAATTTAGATAACCATGGTGGGAGTATCTACGTTCAAACAGGAATGCATTTAGATCGTGGCCATTCTCAAATAAATCCAAGAAAAGATGTTTGGCATGTACGAAATTCAAATTTAATGATTCCTGGGTACAAATTACTTGGTGTTCCAGGACCTGAAGAATCTGACACGTTTACCATCCCAAGTCGATATACTGCTGTTTTTGTTGGGAAAGATGCAGTTGAGAGATATTTTTCGTTAAAAGAAATAGTTAATCAACAGTGGGCTACAAAAGGTGAATTAGTTGATGTCAAAGACATGCCAACGTTAGATCGTAGCAATACAGATTTGGATAGGGGGTACGTCGTGGCACTTGCATTGTTAGATCAAGTAGTTCCAAAAGCTTTTGCTCAGGAACATGATAGAAGAATAGAATCTGATCGTAAGTCGTTGTTGGAAAATTTATATCGTCATGTTGCATTGTATGAACATTTCAATATCGTGGTAAGGAGCCAGTGTCGGAGTCACAGGAGAGGGGGATCAAGTGAATCTATGAAAAAGAAGGGTGAATATGAGAACAAAGTTAAACATGGATTAAAAGAAGCGATACGTATTGGTTTATTTATGGACTCTGAACCTTTTGAACTAAGACCAGGCGTAAAAATTCACACGGGAAATTATATTAAAGGATTAGGAAAAGAATTTCATGTATACTTTGCTGGAGCAGAGATGGATCCACGGTTTGCGTCATGGGGTTTCTAGTATTATTCCAATTCTAAATCATCCAATTCATCAAATGAGATGTCATCCAATTCTTCATCCAACGAATCCAAATCATCTAAAGTGTCTAGTTCTTCGGTTATTTCAGCATCATCTTCTGTCTGCGCTGGCGCAACACTCGGTTCTTGAGCACAACCAATAATCATTGTAGCTACAACAAAGATGCATAGAGAAATACTTATTGCTTTTTTCATAAAGAAAAGAAAAAAAAAGAAGAATAAAAAGGTTTCTATTTCAGCTCGTTGAATTTAGAAGTAAATTCACGAAGAATTTCCTTCAAAGCTGCTGCTTCCTGCCTCAACGTTTGCTGTGCCTGCTTGAATGCTTCCGTGTCGTCATCAAAAGTATCGTGAGCATCCTTAACTGCCTGCTCAGCTTCTTTGACAATGACTAATTGTGCATCATACTTTTCAGCCAACGCTTCAAGTTCTGAGGTGTCAGTAAGTGATAGCCTTTCAATACGCTTTTGCATGTTTTCTTGCATACTATCGTATTTACCAACTAAATCGCTTGCTTTATTTCTCATCAACAAGGCAACAACTTTCTTCTGAGCTTTCCGCGTATCTTGCCATAACTTTTTCAAGTCTTTGATAGCTTCTCGTATTTCAGCAGCAGATGCATCATCTACTAAACTTTCAACACGCGCCTGTTCTGTTTCAAGTCGTTCTTCAAGTTCTTTAATGGTGGCTAATGCTTCGTCTTTTCCTTCAACATCAGCTTTCTCTAATCGGTCAGTTAACTTTTCAAGTGACCGTTCAATCAAATCAGCTGTTTTAAGTAAATGTAGCCGGACACCTTTCTTCAATTCAACTCTCTTCTCAGTACACTCTGCTCCCGTGCACGATTTAGCTTTTTCTTTCAAAGAACGTAATTTCGTTCTATGTTCAAGGTAGGATTCCTTCGCCTTAACGCGGTGTTCCTTCAAAAATTCATACTTTTCATGCCCGCGTAATTCTTTTTTGTGTTCCTCAAATTTCGTTCGGTATTCAAAGCGATCTTCTGTGGAATCAATCTTGTGCTCGATTAATTCTCGCATTCTTTTGCGAACATGATCTTTGGTTTCGTCAACTTCCTCTCTAACTCGTTCACGAACTCGATGTTCTGCTTTATCTAAGCCATCTTTGACTCTTTCTCTGACTTCTTCACGGATTTCTTCCTTTCCGTTTTGAATTCGTTCCCGGATTCTTCTTTCAAAGTCTCCATTCTTTACACGTACTTCAGTTTCACCGTCCCGTTCTCGTACTTTAATACGAGTATCTTCGTCTCTTACTTCTACTCTTGTTTCATCATCTTTAACTTCCACTCTGGTCTCAGATTTATCATCGTCACTCGAACTATCATCATTGCCACTCTCTGCCATCGCAGGAACAAGGCTAACAATGAATAAAGTCATCAAGACCAATGCCATTATTTTTTTGTTCATTTTGGTTTACCTCGCAATTTGTTATGAAATATTGGTTGGGTAATTACTTTATAAACATACTTTCTTACGACACTTTACAAAGCTTTACAACACTTTACGGAAGAAATTCTGCATAAATTATATAAAAAATCAGTTGAATTATGGATGTATGAGAATAGTTCCTATTATTTTGATTTTACTTTTACTTCCCTTAGTTCATGCAGCGAAAATAAGTGGAACCATTTATGATAGTAATTTTGAAGTTGCGCAAAATGTGTTGGTAGAAGTAGATAGTGTTCCACAGCAGCAAGTGTTGGCAACCAATGGTAATTATCAGTTTGACCTACCAATGGGAGAATATACTCTGATTGCAAGAAATAGTGCCGTTCGTGTAACTGAATCTGTTAATGTTGTACAGGAAGGTAATTTTGTTTTGGACATTTTCCTTATTCCTGATTTGTCGGAAGAAGATGATTTATGGTTAGATACTGAAGAAGAATTGTTTAGTGAAGAAATTACCTTAGAAGATAGGATTGTTTGGCCCTTTGTGTTAATTCTTTTACTTATTTTGATTGTACTGTTTATTTTTGTCTACAAGAAGAAGAGAAAGAAAACTACTCAACAGCATAAAGAAGAATTAGAAAATGAGCCAGGGGATCTTGATAGAGTAGTGGATATCATTAAGAAACATGAAGGGCGAATTTCTCAAAAAGATTTACGAAAGGAAATGTTACCATTATCAGAAGCCAAGGTGAGTTTGTTAGTTACTGAGTTGGAACATAATGGTAAAATTGAGAAAGTTAAAAAGGGAAGAGGAAACGTTTTAATTCTGAAATAAGCAATAATTTTAAAAAGAATTCTCTCTCCTCGATGTTTATGGCCCGGTAGCTTAGCCTGGACTCCACTCCTCAGCAACGAGCTGAGAGTGTTGGGCAATGGAGTGCTCGATTCCCGTTTAAGGGAAGGCAACACTGATATCCACTGGATATACCATTGGTCAGCGATCGAGTGAAAACCTTAATAAGGTTTCTCGAAGTCGCGTGTTCAAAAGCTGGGAAGTGCACCTTTCCGTTTGGAAGTCACGCCCGGGCCATGTTTTACTTAATTTTTTAGAAAAACTTAAATATGTGTACTTACTTATATTACTTACAATGGTAAACATGACCTTAGCGGTTGACGAAGATTTGCATAACATAATGAAAGAACATTCCGAAGTAAAATGGAGTGAAGTTGCAAGAAAAGCAATGCGTGCACACGCGCAAAAGCTTCAAATGATGGATACTATTCTTGCAAAAAGCACATTGACGCAGAAAGACGCAGATGAAATTGCTGAAAAGATTAAAGAAGGAATAGCGAAACGTCATGGCTTATGAAACTTGTTATTGATACAAATGTTATTATTTCTGCATTCATTAGGGACGGTGTTACTAGGAAAATTCTTTTTCATCCTGAACTTCATTTGATTACTTCTGATTTTACATTCGACGAAATAGGTAAATATGAAGATCTTATCTGTCTGAAAGCGAACATTTCTAAACAAGAATTGCAGTTGTTAGTTTTTCTTCTTGCTGAGAAGCTTTTTATTGTTCCTTGGGAAGAGTATCGACAGAAAATTGATTCTGCAATGGGAATGATTGATGATCCAAAGGATACACCATTTCTTGCACCCGCACTTTGTACGACTAATAACGGTATTTGGAGTAATGATAAAGTATTTACCCAGCAAAATAAAGTTCGAGTGTGGTCAACAGAAGAGTTAATGAATTATTTTGGATTGTAGTTCACGCCCGGGCCATGTTTTTTTCTAATCATTGAAGTGTATAGTTTCTTGTCACGAAATCTTTAAATACGGGTTGTCATTCGAGAATACGTAAAAAAAACTATTATTCAAAAATAGTAACTCGGGGTGTTAAGGGTGAAAAAATTAATTGTGGTAAGTGTACTGATTGCTTCTTTACTTATTGTAGGATGTTTAGACTATAAAACGTATTCGGGCGACAGTGAAAGTGATGATGATTTATTACAGCAAATTGCTGATATCGAAAAAGAATTAAACATTCAGCCAGACGATTTGGCTGGTGAAGGAGTGGATGATATTCAGGATGTAGCGGAAAATGCTCTTGATGATGCGATGGAAGATACAACTGAAGATGTAGTTGAGGAAGTGATTGAAGTTGTCCCGCAGGAAGACAAATCGTTATTGAAGCAAATTAATGTTGATGAAAATCAGCCAGTTTCATTAAATGTTGGTGTTCGAGATTTGGATGATGATGATACAACAGTAACATTCACAGCTCCATTGGATGAAAATGGTTTCTGGCAAACACATTACGGAGATGCTGGTGAATATACTGTTACCATTACCGCATCAGATGGAAAAGTTGAAACTACTCAAGAAGTATTGATTGTGGTCAATCGGGTCAATGTTGCTCCTGAAATTGCACCTATTTCGAACATGCAAATTTCTGAAGGCGAGACTGTCTCAATAGACCCCCAAGTAAATGATCCAAATGGTGACGAAGTGGCTGTAACTTTTTCAGCTCCTCTTTCTGAGGAAACTTGGGTGACTGATCACACAAGTTCCGGTGAATATGAAGTAACCATTACTGCGAGTGATGGAGAACTTGAATCGGTTGAAACATTCTTGTTAACTGTTGGAGATGTGAATGAATTACCAGAAGTGACTGGGTTATCTGACATTACGATTAATGAGGGTGAAGTGGTTACTGTTGAACCTGTTGTAACAGATTTGGATGGTGATGAATTGCTTATCGCAATTTCAGACCCAGTTGGTGATGACGGTGTCTGGGAGACAGAATTCACTGATCATGGTACCTATCCAATTACCATCACCATAAATGATGGGAAAGATGTTGTAACACGAACAGTTACTGTGACTATCACTGACGTTAATGTACCGCCGGAAATTGTTGAGATTACTTTAGGGTAATCTTTTTATTTTTTGTTTTATTTACATTATTTATACTCATGGATGGATGCAAATGGTTAACTCAAGAATAATAGCAATAGGACTGGTTTCCTTACTTGCAGTGTTCTCTGTCTTGGCATTAACTA
>NZBF01000004.1 GCA_002687775.1 Nanobdellota archaeon | reverse complement strand
GGCGACAAACCGAAATTGTATGTAAATGGGGTTTCATTTAAAAGTTTTAAAAATGACCTATATACTACAGAAGTGTAAACAGATTTCCGAATTATTCAGTTTTTATTGAGAAATAAGTCTTGTATTATTTGCAAAACATAAGATACTAAAGAATGTGTAATATGATTAAATTCAATTTTCGAGAGCTCTAAAATAATCTATAGCTGGTTTTCCATCTATCTCCATATAAAGTCTTTCTGTTCCCCTCTGATAAAACTTATCGAGCGTTTGTCCGCCAATTACGTTTTCAACCTTCAGTTCAAGCATAGAAGGTGCTGAAGCATGAATTTCAGGCGGTGATGCCGCCACCACTCCAATAAAAATAAATGCAGGAGGTACAAGCATTGCAAGAGGCCCAGTTATGTAAGGAAGAATCGAATCTATGTACCCTGGTTTTTTATCAACATTTTCTGACATGAAGGTTAAGTACTCTATTATTTATTTAAATGTTGTGCCAAGAAAACTTCTTAACTAATTAACTTCAATCTGTACGCCGCCATGTGTCTCAGAATTTAACTTGTCCATTAATTCTTCCTGCAATCCAGCTGGTATCAAAATGTTTGTTGTCCACGAACCATCAGAATTCCAATTCTCTTTCTGTAATTTACCATACTTACCAACAAGACCGTACAACTTCGCTGCGTACTGAGAAGGAATAGTAATGTTCAACGAACGTTCCTCCAATCTGATAGGCAATACTATTCGTAATTTATCCACAACTGTTTGAATTTGATCTTCAGCAGAAATAGCATCATCAACTGAAACACGTGCTTCTTCCATTGCCCGTTCAATTCTCTCAGCAGGATGCGGAATATTTGTAGAGGGGTCTACTGCATTTCGACGAATTAATTCAACTACCCTCTTTCTTTTCTGCTCCCTTTCAGCATTTCTTTGCTCAGAAGTCGATTGAATTTCTCCCTGACGTAATATAATATCAGCTACTTTCAAAGGATCCGAAGTTTCAAACACCTCCTGCAATAAAGTATTTGAAACCAACTCACCTTTCTTAGCGTCAGAAAAAACTCGCTCAGCATTCAACACTTCATGAATGTTTGACATCTCACCATTAACATACGCAGTGGCATTTTCAGGATTAATATCTATTTCAAATGTATGCCCAGCTCGCTTCAAACGAGCTAAGTTCAATTTGATTTTTTCCTTACTAATTCTTTCCATTATGCACGTTCTCTAATCTTCTCAGATTTAAACTTTCTGTATCTACGATCTTTTGATGACACGTAAGATGCGTCAATACGATCAATACTAAATTCTTTACCAAGAACTTGTTTCATTGCTTTTATGGCAAGGCTTAACCCATCATCCATAGATAGGGAAGCTTTCCACTTAGATTGTAATATTTTTTCAATTTCAGGTTCACCTTCACCAATGACAGCTGCTCGGTATTGGAAATAAATTCCTGTTGGATCAGTCATGTACAATTTAATAGAATGATCTTCTTCAACACCAGCTATTAATAATGCAACACCAAACGGTCGTAATCCTGCAGATTGCGTGGTCATTTGCTTTAAATCGCAAATTTCTTTCACAACTGTCAACACGTCAATGGCCGAATCATACGTTACTGAATGTTGCTGAGCCTTTAATTGACTTCTATCTACAAGAACTCGAGCGTCAGAAATGATTCCTGAGGCAGTTGCCCCAATATGATCATCAATCTTAAACATTTTTTCTACAGATTCAGGAATAATTAATTTTCCGTTAATTCTCTTGTCTGCAACAAGAACAACACCATCTTTGCACACAATTCCTACGGCAGTTGATCCTTGCCGAACAGTTTTCTTAGCATATTCTACCTGTAATAATCTCCCGTCGGGAGAAAACATTGTGATACTTCTATCGTACCCCATCTTTTGATCTAATTTCATTTGTTACACCTCTTATATCGCATCATGAGCTTTTTTAATCGTACTGGTTACCAATACTGACTCAACTATAACGGGTTTGTTTTTAATTCTTTTGATAAACAGCATGGCAGATTTTAATTCATCCACATATTTATTGTTAACTTTCATTAAAAAACGTTGCGTTTTAGCATTCCATTTCTCGCGTATAAACATCACACCAGCTTTTGATTTTCCAAGCTGACCAAGGAATTCATTAACTGCACTGTCAACAACTTTTTCAACGTCAGATAATGTTAAATTTTTATCGGCCTTAATTTCAAAAACAACGTAGCGTTTCTTTTCTTTTAAGGACGACAATAACTTCATAACACAGATTCCTCATTGGAAATAGGTTCATCTTCCTTAAGTTCATTGGCTGGCTGTAATTCTGGTTCAGCAGGCGGTTCTGGTAAAATATCTTCGTTAGTTTCCGGTGTACTACTTTCCGACGGCGCATTAGCTTCAAGAACTTCTAATTGGCCAAATTTCCCAGTACTTACTTGTCTTTCTCCTCTAAACTCTGAACACCAGCCGTTTGTGATATGAATTTTATCTCCTAAACTGACTTTGTTCACGTCATCATTCCATAACGTAATTTTAACATCTCCAGATTCATCTTTTCCAGTCAAGTTGCATACTTGCCCACTTCTACCGAATTTTTCGAATTCACGAACACTATCTTTATTCGTAATGGTAAGAACTAAATCAATGTTTCCTTGGTTTGCTTGTATATCTTTGATTAACATGGTTGTACCCTCCGTTGCTTTACACATCGAGACAAGAAATGGTTTATATAGTTTTCTTTTTATTTGTTAACAAATTTACTGTTTCATCTTCAAAAATCGATAACGTATCCAATAACGGAAGAGAAGATTTTCTAATGAATGATCCCAATTCAGTGCATCCCAGGATTACTGCTTCTGCTCCATTCGTCCGCAGAACGTCAATAACACCTATAAGAAATGCTTCATCAGCTTCAGTTGCCTTATTATGAATGATCTTTATCAAAATTTCACTTACTTTTTCTTGATTTTTTTCATTGAGAGTAATTAATTGTATTCCACACTTTTCCAATTCTGTGTCATGTAATTTTTCATTGACCGTTTTGGTTGAACCTAACAACCCAACTTTTCTGAAACCACGAAGTTGACATTCTTTTGCACATTCCTCAATGATACTTAGAATTGGCACATGAGAATTTTCACGGAGTTCATTAATAAAGACATGAACAGTATTGCATGGAATAACTATGAAATCAACTTCGTTGCGGTTTAATCGCTCAACAGCTTGCATTAACAATCGACAATGTTCAAAGCCAAGGTTTCCATGAATAATATTTCGCTCAGCCGAGGTGGAGATTGGCAGATTCTCTAACACAATGTCTGGCTGACAATCTGTTAATTTGCGCACCCGATTGTTTACATTCAGGCAAAACGCACAGCTTGTCGCCGGTCCAAGTCCTCCAATTATTCCAAGTCTCATAGTCTTCTCATCTCATACATTCCCAAAGCCACGTATAAGAACATATTTGAACAAAATTCAAAAAAACAACAACAAATTTATAAAAAATGGAATATTCTACGAAAATATGAAAGATATCACCAAGAAACTCATTGAACTTTTCAAAGAAGGATACTGCACACCGCAAATATCTAAAATTGCAAAGAAAATTAAGCAACCTTCCACAACGATACATTACAACATAAAAAAATTAGAGAAAGATGCCATTAAAGCATACAAAGCTGTTTTTGATTACAAAAAAATAGGAGAAGGATTCTGCACGTACGTATTAATTAGCTTATCACCTGACGAGTATGGTGACCCAGAACGCATAGGACATGAATTAGCAAAACATCCAGAAATTGAAAGTGTCGACATCATAATCGGTGACTGGGAAATTATATTAAAAATTCGAACGAAAGACCAAGATGAATATTTTAATTTTGTCAAACATGTTATTTCACGAAAAGGGATCGCAAAAATTAAATCTTTGGTTTCATTTAACCAGTTGAAAACAGAATTTGTTAAGTTGTGAAATTACATAACATTTTAAAAGAGAACTATCCTCAAAGAAAAAATGCAACACAAAATCAATGGATCAATCATGCAAACACTTGACATAACTTTGCAACCTGGAGAAAAAGTATTCTGTGAATCTGGCGGCATGGCATGGATGGATTCAAACATTGAAATGACCACCTCCACGCGTGGTGGCGTCATGAAAGGCTTAGGGAGAATGCTTTCTGGTGATTCTTTTTTCTTAACCACCTATTCAACATCGCAGGGAGAAGGCAAAGTTACCTTTGCTTCAGAGTATCCAGGAAAAATCATTGAACTTGACATGGGTGGAAAATCTTTCATTTGTCAAAAGGATGCATTTATGTGTGCTGAAGATTCAGTTCAATTAGAGATGCATTTTAGAAAAAAACTTGGTGCTGGTTTAGTTGGTGGCGAAGGTTTCATATTCCAAAAATTATCAGGTGGTGGCAAAGCCTTTGTGGAAATTGATGGGGAAGTTACTGAATTAAATCTTCATGCCGGAGAAACTATCAAAGTTGATCCTGGACATATTGCATTATTTGAATCAACCGTGAACATGGACTGGACAACAACCAAAGGATTCAAAAACATCTTATTCTCTGGAGAGGGATGGTTTCTAGCAACGTTAACAGGTCCAGGAAAAGTATGGTTGCAAAGTATGCCATTAATAAATTTAGTTAAGAAAATAATTCCTCATTTACCTAAACCAAGAAATAACAGAAATTAACTGGTCTTTCTTGTAGATCTTTTCTTAAATAACCAAACCAGTATTATGATTATCAATAATCCAACCATTGAAAAAATAATCAACTTCGAATTATCAACTTCCTGAACAGGTTGCTCAATTACTTCTTCAACTGCAGCAGGAACATCCATCACTTCAACTTGCTCAACTAACTCACCTGCTTCATTCACCCTCGCAGTTACACCTTCAGGCAATTCTTCAGCTGTAATCACAAACAATGAAAAGCCAGGAGTTTCTGCTTCATAGTACACAAAATCTAAATCGGAACGCAATTGAGTTGTAGGTAACCTCTTCCATTTGTCAGCATGCCGTTGCAGCACGACAGATTTACGATCGTATCTGTTTTGTGTAAACCAAGTTGTGGCAACTTTGAAATTTATTTTCGCGGAATTGATATTTTTCTGATCAGTACCGGCAGTCATTTTCAAATATTTATAAGAATTTCCACTTGGCGTTGAAACGGCAGCTACTGCTTTATCTGTCACCGGCACAGATTGCACAGAAACAGTCATCCTACTTATCTCAGTATTAACATCAAAAGTGATATCAATTACACCAGCATCTTTAGTAAACGAAACAGTAGTTGATTCACCGGGTTTCGCAGAAGTAAATTTCTTCTCGACACTGATTGTACTACTTGAACCCCCGCCTCCACCTCCCCCGCCTCCAGAAGAAGATGATGAACTGGATTCCTCAGCTGGAGCCGCTGGTGGTTTCTCACCAATACTATAATTTGAAAATGAAGTGACATTAAACAAAACAGTTCCAGCATTGAGTGAAGTATAATTATAACAAGCAGGTGCTGCACATTCTGCATAATCTTTCAGAATAACAGGATCGGTGTAATTAGTGGGAACACCATAAAGTGTTAAATTAGCAGGTTTATTCAAACCAGAGTTATTGCCCGATTCAACAACAATAGAATTATTCTCTATCCTTATGTCATTACTCAAGTTTGTTCCTGTACCGTTAATGAAATCAAGAAATTTAACAATCCCAAGGGTAGACCTCTCGAAATATATTTTTGTACTGTTAAATGAATAATTGCTTATAGGTTGATTCACCAATTTAGTTTCATTCAACCCCGGACTATGAAAGGCAAGGTCATAACCACTTACATCCTCGAATGAATTATTTGTTACATTATTTGAAGGGTCAGTGCCAACAGTATAATTGATACTTATTCCATCACTTTGAGATCCAGAAGTTGTAATTACATTCTGCGAAATAGTATTGTTTGTGGAATTCTCACTGAGAAAGATGCCAAAATTCCAGATATACCCATCTGTAGAAATGTTGTTGCCATGTATTGTGTTGAATGAACTAACAGAAATACACTGTACCACACATACTGATCACCATCCATCGCCTCTCAAACAAAATAAAGAACTTTCTATTTAATAATCTTTCCACTATCTTCAAATTTCTTGCCTTGCATTAAATCAAAAAGTGTGTCTAACAATGTATCAATTTTTATTCTAATTTGTTTCGTACTTTCTCTATCCCTTATAGTCACAGAATTATCATCCAACGTATCAAAATCAACTGTTATACAATATCTAATTCCAATTTCATCTGCTCTCGCATATCGTCGTCCAACTGAAGCAACTTCATCATAGAAGCAAGAATAACCAATTAATGAACCATACACTTGTTTTGCTTTTTTGACAATTGAATGTTTGTTTTTTACTAATGGAAACACTGCGCAAAAGAATGGAGTAAGTTTGCTAGGGATTCCTAAAACAACATGATCTCTTTCTTCATAATTTTGATCAACCAGCATGTAAGTATTTCGATCAACTCCAAAACTTAATTCTAACACATGAGGGATAAATTTCTTTTCATTTACAGTAACGTGCATTGATTCTCCAGAAACTTTTTCATGTCCTTCTAAATCATGATTAGTTCTATAATGTAATCCTCCAACTTCTGTCCAACCTACTTCATGTAAATCAACCTCAACATCAAAATGATACTTATTGTAGAATGCTTTTTCCTTATCATTCAACTGATATAATCTAAACTTCTTTTTATCAACTTTCAAAACGTCAAAATAAAACTCTTGGATTTTTGCAAGATGATACACATAAAATTTTGGGAAGTTTAAATCACTTGCTTTAACTTCTTTGACACCGTCTCTCCTATCACCAACAAGAACAACATTCAATTTCTTATTTTTAATCGAATTAAAATCGGGATGTTCATCAATAGTATCAGGATCAAAAAATATTTGCAATTCTGATTGTGTAAATTCTCTCTGCCGCAACGTAAAATGTCTCGGAGAAATTTCATTCCGATATGCTCTTCCTATTAAAGCCAATCCAAGAGGTAACTTCTTCCGTTGCAACTCAAATTGTGTTTTAAAGTTCACATACGGGCCCTGAGCAGTTTCTGGTCGTAAATAAGCACGAGTTTGTTTCCCAACACCCATAATAACCGGAAACATCATGTTTAACACTGTAACTGGTTCGAACGCTTTGTGACATTTATGACAAGTGATGTTATGTTTCTTAATCAATGAAGTTAATTCACCGGGTGTCAATTCTTCAACTCTCTTCTTCAATTCTTTTTCAACCAAATGATCAGCGCGTTCAATGTTACCACATTTCGAACATTTTGCAATAGGGTCAATAAAGTTTTCTAAATGACCTGATGCGCGGAAAACATTTTCATGCATCACGTTTGCTGTTTCAATTTCGTAGTAATTATGATGTAAATTCAAGAAAAATGTTCTCCAAGTATTTTCAAAATTTCGTTTCAATAACGTTCCTAAATGACCATAATCATAAATCCCTGCTAATCCGCCGTAGATATCACTAGACGGATACATGAATCCTTTCTTTTTACAAAACGTTGTTATTGTTTCAAATGAGGTCATTTTATCAAGAATGAGGTTAAATCTTTATTAAGTTTTGCTCAACCAAGCAACTTCATCATCGGATAAATCTAATTCTTTCACAATACCATTGTTAATAGAATGTTGAAACATTTTCTGCAAGTAAGGAATTTGTTCCCTAGCAACTTTTGTTGACGTGTGCGTTTTTTCTGCTAACCTCGAAGCAATATCATTCTTTTTTGCATTCCTCATCTTTGCCTGCCACATTGACAAAAATCGCATAGTTGGCATATATTTCACAAACTCCGTGTTTCTTTTTTCTTTGGCTGATGAAATACCTGCTGTCAACAAATTGTTAATGTAAGCCAAAAAGCGCCAATGTTGTCTTTTCATAATTCTCCTTTGAAAAATATCGGCTCGCGCTAAATGTTCATATGCTCGTGCTAAAGATGTGGCATCAACATATTCTTTAGGTAAATTATGATCAATCCAAAACATCACGTCACGTAATTCAACATTCACATCTTTCAATGCTGGTAATGCGTTATCAACACTTGATGATTTGAAAATAACTGCAAGTGCTTGCAAGATTGAATCCACTCTTTTTCTGTCAGATAAATTACTGACAGCATCAAATGTCATATTATCTTTACATAAATGTAAATCAATTAACGCACTTCTCACATCACCATCTGCTTGCCGTGCTAAGGAATTTATTGCTTTTTCTTCAAACTGGATGCTTTCCTTTTCACAGATACTTGTTAACAATATGGCAAGATCTTGATATTGTAATTTTGGAAATTCTACCATTAATGCATTCTTTCTCAAATTTTTATACTTCTGATCAAACGGATCATTCGCTGTTAAAATTACAGGATACTTAGATTTCGCAATAGCTTTGAGTAGCGCAGGGATACACCCACGATCTCGAACACCACCAATAGTATCAATTTCATCAATCAATACCATTTTCGGTGTCATGAATAATGATTGCTGACCTAATGCAGATGAAAGAAATCTTGTAATACCATCCGCATTTCGTTGATCACCAGAATTTAGTTCTAATAAATCATACCCTAATTCTTCGGCTAATGCATAGACAGAAGCTGTCTTTCCTGTTCCGATTGCTCCATGTAACAAAATCGCTTTATGTTTCTTATTTTTATAATTCTGAACAAAATCTTTCAATTCCCTCATTGCAGAATCTTGCCCAATTATGTGGTTAGAATGTTTCGGTGCGTATTTGAGTGTAAACATAGAAATTTCACAGAATTGATTGTTTATAAAATTATTGAAAGAAAAAAGAATAATCCCGTTAAGGGATTAAAAATGAGCAGTTTGTCGCTCATGAATACTTTGCCGCTTAGGACGTCTGAAATCGCTTCGCTGCCCACTTGGCCGAGAACCACTTCCTTGACCTCTGAATCCACCAGTTCGTTGTCCATTCCTTTGACCACGGAAACCATTTCTAGATCCACGTCTTTCTTGCTGTGTGTTAAATCGCAACTTTTCAAACGCTTCAACTTGCAATTCTTCAACTTCCATACCATAACGACCAAGAATCGCATGGAACGGTTCATAATCTTGCTCTGCAAGTAATGTGATAGCTGTTCCAGATTCACCAGCTCGTGCCGTTCGTCCAACACGGTGAATGTATTCCTGCGGATCTTTTGACAAGTCATAATTAAAAATGTGTGTCACATTCTTAATATCTAATCCACGTGCTGCAACTGAAGATGCAACTAAAATGTCAACCTTACCATTATTGAATCTGTCAATAACATTCAACCGTTTATTTTGCCGCATTTTCCCATGAATCATTTCTGATTTCACAGAATGATCACGTAAATTTCTATTAACCAATTCAACAGTCGAACGTTTAGAACAGAAAATAATTACTCTGCCAGTTTCTTCCTTCTTCAGTAAATGAACAAGTAATGAAAACTTTTCAAACATTTTTACATTGTAGTATTGTTGTTCCAGTAAATCTTTCTTCACATGCAACTCAGCTTTTGCAGTTTGCACATCTTTCATATGTTTTTGTTTGATGTAATTAATTTCATCAGAGATGGTTGCACCAAATAATAGAATTTGTCTATCTTCAGGAGTTGCCTGTAAGATTCGTTCAATATCTTCAATGAACCCCATTTCAACCATTTTATCTGCTTCGTCAAGAACGAAACATTTTAGAGAACCTAAATCAACATTATTTCTACCCATGTGATCTAACATTCTTCCCGGTGTTGCTACGATAATTTCACTTCTTCGCATCGCGTCAACCTGTGGACCTAATGCCACTCCACCAAAAACAGTTGCAATGTTTAAGTTAATATTTTTACTCCATTTTCTTAATTCTCTAGAAATTTGATTTGCTAATTCTCTTGTTGGTGCTAGAACTAATCCTTGTACACCTTTTCCAGATTCAACTCGTTGTATTAATGGTACTCCGAATGATAACGTTTTACCACTTCCAGTTCTGGAACTTCCAACGATATCTTTCCCTGCTAATGCTAACGGGATAGTTTGTTCCTGGATATTTGTTGGTTCAGTAATTTGCTCATCCTGTAACGCACTTACTATTTCTTCTCTTACTTGTAATTCACTAAATTTCATTTTATATAATCCTCTGATTATTGTATAGCTGTTAGGTTTTCAAGTGAAACAGAATGAGTATGATACTTATCTGCTTCTGCCAAATTAAATATAAACTTTAGTTTGTATCTCAGCTTTGTTTAAGAACTAGTTGTGCTCATAGTTTATAAATGCTTTGGTAAAAAATCACTTCTGAATAATTCGGAAATCTGTTTACACTTCTGTAGTATATAGGTCATTTTTAAAACTTTTAAATGAAACCCCATTTACATACAATTTCGGTTTGTCGCC
>NZBF01000003.1 GCA_002687775.1 Nanobdellota archaeon | reverse complement strand
GCTTGTGAACTGAATGAAGAGTGTGAATTCCCAGAATTTTGTAATGGGGGTATTTGTGCACAGGGTAATACTTGTGAAACTGTAGATGAATGTGAAGATGGACAATATTGTATTTATAATAGTTGCTTCCAAGATGATGTAGGGACAGGTGGTGGTGCATGTCATGAGGATGGAAGTTGTGATGAAGAAGGATTGAGTTGTCAGGAAGGAGTTTGTCTGACTAGTGAGTGTACAGTTGAAGAAGTTCAGGGAAGAAGTTATTGTGCCCCGGCTGGTTCTCTAGATACTGGTTTTGACGGCGCCCTTGCATCTGCGCTCATCTCAGGGGATGGTTCGACAGCACCGAGCTGTATCTGTAGTGCAAATGCAGATGATCCGAAAGCTTTCGATTGCCTGGAAGCCTATGCAGAATCAGGCGATGTAAACTTTGATACTACTGCAGTGAATTTCCAATGTGCTGATGATGGATTATGTTCCAGGGAAGTTCGAACAGTTTGTGGGGATGGGGAATATTGTTTAGCAGGTGGTTGCGTTGAACCAACATCAACTTGTGAAACTGTCGATGATTGCTGGTTCCCAGCAACTAGAATATGTATTGGGGGCCCTTGCACTGTAAAAGAAGCGTCTGGTCGATGTGTTAATAATATCTGTTTGCAAGACGGTTATCAAGAATGTGATGAAGAAAATGCTTGCATGGACGGACGTTTCAGTTGTGTCGAAGGAAGATGTCAAGTTCCTCTTGAAGAAATTTCCATTCAAATTACAGATGATGGTGAAGAAGTAACCTCATTAGCAAGAAGTCAAACATATAACATCACATTAGATATTGCAGTGGGTGAACAAGAATTACCACCGCGAATTATCATCACGCAAGTGTTAGATCATAACATGAATACTATTGAATTACATTCAGAAGAACGTAACGAAACATTAGAAATTGGTCAGACAGATTCAGTTACATTTAATTATGAAGTACCAAGTACTGTTGGTAATACGGTGACAGTTAAAACATTAACATGGACTAACTGGTTAGATCAGGGTGGTCAACCAATTGCAGGAACTGCATCGGAGGAAACATATGAAGTTCGTTAATTTAGCAATACTTTTTGTACTTCTCACGTTTACAGTTAGCGCGCTAGACATTGAACTTAACCAGCGGTATGATTCAGAGGGTGTTGTCCCATTCAATGGAACATGTAATGAATCTAACGTTCCCGTAGCGTTCCAGGTAAGTATGGGAGTTGACAGGGTATGGTTGGATCAAAATAGTACTGACGATGATAGTTTCTTCAAGAATATTTTCAATCCAGTTGATAGAGGAAATTACACGTTATATGTGGCATGTAGTGGTGAAAATGAACAGAAGGATTTTTGTGTTGGCGGTGACGAAGAATGTGGATTATCAAGTTTAGGTGCTACTTTAGGAACGACTACTTGCAGTCTTAGTCAATGTCAAAGAAGTTGGCCACGGTTAAATGATGGTGACATAGATACTTTAGATACTGAGAATCAGTTAGATATTACTGAAATTGAATTTACCGTAACTGAAAATGTTGGCGGGACACCTTCCCTAACTGTAAAAGAAATTCAAGATCTTCCAGTTGATATCCTAAAATTTACAAAAGAAGCCTATTCAAAGTTTGAAGTTAAACCAAATCCAGTTTTCGCTGTTGATAATGTCACTGTTTCGTTCAGGGCAGAAAAAAGTTGGACAGAATCAAGCGGTGTTGGTAAACCTGCAGTACGATTATACAGATATAATAATGATTGGATTCCGTTAGATACTACATTTAGACGTCAAGCTGATTGGAAGGGAAAGACATATTATTACTATGAAGCTGAATCACCAGGATTAAGTTATTTCATTGTTGGTGGTGAGCAAACAGTAGCTTTTGAATCTTGCATTGACGGTGTAAGAAACCAGCAGGAAACTGCAATAGATTGCGGTGGACCAAATTGTCCAGCTTGTCTTCCTGCAGCAACTTGTAACGACGGTGTACGAAACCAGGGAGAGACAGCTATCGATTGTGGTGGATTGAATTGTCCAGCTTGTGTGAAGCCAGCAGCAACTTGCAGTGATCGTATTAGAAATCAGGGCGAACAAGGAATAGATTGTGGTGGTCCTTGCGTGAACGCTTGTGCTTCGTGTACTGATAACATTTTAAATCAGGGAGAACAGGGTATCGATTGTGGTGGTCCGTGTTCACAGTGTGAAGAAGAAGTTTCTTTCTTTGCAGATCCTATCATTTTGGGAAGTATCGGGGCAATTGTGCTATTACTCATAATCCTAGTAGTATTCTTTATGATGAAAAAGAAAGGTGGTAAGCACATCGGCGAATTAAAGCGATATGTCCAGAGTCAACTTTCAGCAGGACATTCAATGGCTGAAATTAAAAGTGCTGTCAAAGGTACTGGTTGGTCTGAGAAGGACATGAAGAAAGTGTTCAAATAATTCTATATTTTGTATATGCTTTTTCGAAAGGCTTAAAAAGAGATGGTTTCCTTTTCTCTAAATAACAGATATGGAGAGTGAAATAAAATGCTAGATAAACATGTTAAAGACGAATTAATTGTGCGATCATTTCTTTCAAATGCTGACTCCGTACGAGATAAAGGGAGAAAAATTGAATTACAAGAGAAGGTTGGAAATCAATACCAAACTGTTCGACAAACGGAGAGGGCTGATATCCATGCAGCAGCGGACCAAGCAAGAACGATTCTTTCAAGCGAAAGAGATATCACTGTTCTTGATGTGGGTGACGTGAGTTACTTGGGTGAAGTCATTGAAAGATCAGGTTTTCGTACATCTTATGAAAATTTGAGTCGCATAGCGAATCAACGTCCTGCAGATGCATTAAAAGTTGCTCAGGGTTTATTGGATAATGAATCTGCTTTAGATTATTTCAGTGTCGACGAAATAGACTATTTAGATTCTATTATGGATATTGTTGAAAGTAATAAAGTGAACACTGCTTACGGTGTTGTTCACGATCAGGCAATTGCAGGGTTACTTGGTGGTTCTATTGACCAACCACTAGCACATCAGACAGTACAAAGTGGAGTCCGAACAATTAATGGTCCGCTTACTGATGAAGAGTTGGCTAGTGTCAAACCGCGCGGTCTTGGTTACATGCTACGGTCAATATTTCACATTGGTGAATTACTGGAAGGTGAAGAATCCGCCGGTGATGCTTATCAAACGGTAAAGGATGCATTACAAAACCATCCACAATATGACGGGCAGCAATAAACATCCTAAATTGTGACTTTTCTTAACACCGGTGTAACTTGGCAGAATTCCAATAGCTGCACTGATGATCATTATCATTAATCCAAAAAATCCTGAGAACAGAAATACTACTAGAGATACAAATGTAATAATGAAGAAACATATTTTTCTATAATTTATTTTGGTGATGTAACTTGCTGCAGTCTTTGCTAAATGTAACGTTAACAAAGTAGCTAGTCCACCTACAATTAAACCAACTGCAAGCAAAAGGAACAGTTGATTCAAATTGATTTGTTTAATAATTTCTTTCACAACAACCACTGCTCCATTTCTTGTCTTATCAATGGTATAAAATGTCAACAAACTCACAATCATGTTGACGGTATTTATCCCACCTATCAAAATGAGAAATCCTTTGTCACCCAAATCTCCAGCTAAATAACTACCAAGAATTCCTGCTTGTGCACTTCCTAAACCAGGTAGTAATGCAACTGTTCCACCAGAAAACACTGAGATACCTGTTGCACGAGCAACAACAGATTTTGTTACTCCCAATTCGCTCTGAGTTTTTTGCTTAGGAATTACTACTTTATTTTGTAAGGAAACTATTAAAGTGGAAATTCCGAAAAGTCCGGAAAGCATGCCCAACAGTGGATGCTTCAAATTAGCTGCGCTTAATACAATTAATCCTAACGTTCCAGCAAGGAGAAATTGAAACAAGGCTTTGAGTTTTTTACTTTCAGTGAGAATCATTATGATAACAATAATGACTATCAAAAGAGCAATGTACTTCTTGATGAATTCATAAATATTGGGAAAAGTAGTAATAAGAAACGGAATTAATAGTGTTGCAAGAAGAAGTCCAAACAATGAACCGATAACTGTTAATTTCACAGCATTATACCCCTGACCAGCAAGTAGCATTTTATGCCCTGGTAACACAGATAATATTTGATCTCCATCTGGCGCACCAAGAAAAATGCTTGGGATAGAATCTACAAAGGTGTGGGTAAGAGCCATTGAAATGATGAAGGTGATTATTATCAATGGACTTATTCCTGTTATGTTTCCAGTAGCACTGAGGACGAGAATGGAAATTAAATTCACGTGAATACCCGGAATGAGCCCTGTGAACGTACCTGCAACAATTCCAAACATAAGAGCAATGAGTATTTGAACAAACATTTTTCATCTCGAATTTCTTGATTACTTTAAGGTACCCCACAACCTTTAAATATCATAAAAATTTGTCTCTACATAATGGTAGATGTTACATTAGTATTGCTCAGTGTAAGTTTCATACTCTTTTTTGGATTTCTGGCAGAATTTTTGTTCAAGAAAACAGGAATACCTGACGTACTTTTATTACTAATACTAGGGTTCGTCCTGGGTCCAAGTGTTGCTAATTACGTTCCGTTGGATATCATTAATCCCTTTATTCCTATTTTTACGACTTTTGCTTTATTATTTTTGTTGTACCAGGGAGCGTTTAATATTGACCTTGCTTCTTTTGCAAAGGAAATTGGGCCAAGTTTAGTCATCATGATATTCAATTTTGGAATTTCAACTATTATTATTACTGCGGTAATGATGTTGTTTGGTCAATCATTCTTAATTTCTTTACTTCTGGGAGTTATACTTGGAGGAGTTTCATCATCGTTTGTTGTACCTGTTTTACAGGGATTGAACGTTCGGCAAGATACCTATTCAGTTCTTACATTAGAATCTGCGTTTACTGATGTGCTGACTATTGTTTCTGCGTTAACAGTCATGGAAATAATGCGTGCTGGGTCCGTTGGTTTCCAGGCAATTAGTAACAGCATTGTTTCATTGTTTGCCATAGCAGGTTTGATAGGTATTGTTGGTGGTATTGTTTGGATTTTGTTAGTGCAGAAAGTGTTCAAAGAAAACACGCACTACATGATTACTGTGGCTTACTTGCTGATGCTTTATGTTTTTACTGAATTCTTACAGGGAAATGGAGCGATTGCTGCATTGTTCTTTGGATTGATTTTGAAAAATGGAAAACAATTGGTATTAATCATGCGGGGAATTGTCAATCGAACGATTGTACCATCTAAGTCTAAAGCAAAAGCCAAAATTCGTCGGAAGATGGCCAAAGCAAGTGAAACAGCTGACATAACTACGAAGTCTGAGGAATTGTTCTATGAGCAAATATCCTTCTTTTTGAAAACATTTTTCTTTGTCTATATTGGGTTACTGTTTAACATTAACGTTATTAGTGCGCTAATTATTGGTGGAATAATTTCCGTATTATTATTAATTTCGAGAAATTTTTCAAGTGTCATATTGAAAGGATTTACTGATTTTGATAGGACTATTGTCAAGTCAATGTTTGCACGGGGAATAGCTGCAGCGGCTATCATTCAGATAGCTATCCAGCAGGGAATTGCTGACGCAGTAATGTTAGCGGATATTGTTTATGCAGTCATTATCTTCACGGTTGTGTTAAGTTCGGTTCGTATCTTTATTGCTAAACTTGGCGAACCTGAAGAGAAAGGCGACAAAGCGTAATGTTGAACATATAGTTGCGATGATGGTAATTCTTTTAAGAGAGTTCTTTTCTGAAATGATAAAAAGATGGAAAATATTAGGATAGGTGTAATTGGAAACATTGGGGCAGGAAAGTCTGATTTTGTTACAACAGCAAAGAAGTCGCCTATTGATGAATTACTTCTTGACATTTTTCCAACTCGTAACGGTCAGGAAAAAGTTCATTCATTTCATGAACAGTATACACCAGAAGTTCTTGACGCTTTTTATGAAGACCCTGAAAAGTGGGCGTTCATGGCACAAATCGAATTTCTTAATGGACGACTAGAACGGCAACCACTTATAGAAAACAGTAGGGGAATTGTTCTGGAAGATCGTACGTTAGCTGAAGATTTTCATGTCTTTGGGAAAGCTCAAAAAATTCTTGGAAGAATGACGAATGAGGAATTTCTTACGTACGATAGAACATTTCGGCTCATGACTGATAAATTTGGGGAACCTGATATGGTAGTGTACTTAAGAGCCGATGTGAACTCTTTGCAAAAAAGAATCAAGAAACGGGGTCGTCCGAGTGAAAGGAAAGTTACTGACGCTTACTTAACATTGCTCAATGATTTGTACGAAGATTTTTTTGATACTCTTGATTGTCCTAAAACAGTCGTCAATGTGAATGAGTATGCGGATGATGATAAAGCTCTGCAGGCTCATTTCGTGCGTGTAATTCAGCAGGTCGCTAATCGTATGAAATCATTTGATTTGCGCGTAGCCACCCCTGGATTAAGTGACTGGGTTCGAGCTCCGAGGAAAGAAGCAACTATTCGTGCAATTGAAGCAGAACGACAATTGGAAGATTACCTTGCATCTCATCCAAAGTTTATTGACATCTCTGGATTAGTAGCTAGGGGTAAATCGAGCTTAGCGCGGATCATGGAGCGCAGTTTGAGAATCAATGCGTTGTATGAGAATCCTTTGGAAAATCCGCTTCTGGAAAAATTTCTAGCTGACAAAGCAACTCATGCATTTGATTTACAAATGCATTTCAAAGAAATGAGGGCTAGGTATCGATTGGAAGGGGTAGCCAGCGGAGAAAGTTATGTCAATGATCGGTCGTTCGCTGAGGACATTTTAGTATTCTCTCGGCAATTACATGAGGAGGGATACCTTACTGATGGTCAGCTTGATTTGCTTAAAGTAGAATTTAAAAAAACAAGTGACCTGATACCGCAGGCAGATTTACTTGTTGCTTTGCAGGGATCACCAGAGTTTTCTTGGAAACACATTCATCTACGTGGTATACCAATGGAAATTGAAGGTGGTTGGACTTTTCCTCAAATTCAAGCATTGCACCGATGGGACAGTTCCTATCCAGAGGATGTTCGAAAGCAAGGATATCACCGAGGTCCAGTCTTAAAAGTTAATGCTGAGATATTGGATATTACTAGCAGAATTCACGGTGGATATGTCTTTGAGCAAATGTATAAAATGTTAACAGAGTAAATTTTATATAGTCTTATTCTCTTCTCTCAAACATGGGAGTATTAACATGCGATAGATGTAAAGAAGGGTCAACCGATGTACAGTATGTTTCAACGGGTAAAGAAAGTTATCAAGCTATTTGCGGTGGATGTCGTGAAGGACTTGAAGTTGAAAATGTTACTCCGAAAAAGCAGAGTATCCCTGAACATTTAATCTGTGCTCGATGTAAGTACAATTTCAAGCATGACTTTGCAACCAAGCAATCATTACGTTGTCCGTATTGTGCAAAGAGTGATATGATTGAAGGGTACATCTTAGATTCACAGTCATTAATAGATGAGGTTATTGAACGTGGTTGATTTCAAACGGTTATTGTATGCATTGGTGATATTATTATTGTATGTTCCAATGGTTTTCTTAGGTGCGAATGTATTTTTTCCAAAAGATGATTTTCATGATAAAAGGGATATGAATTGTTATGAAGAACGAGCACCTGTTCCTGTTACTGGTGAAGTGGATGTTAAATTGCAGAACTGTTTAGATGATCAAAACGAAGAATGGGAAACTGCAAGAAAAGAACAACGTGCATATGATGCTTGGAAATATTTGTTTATCGTATTAATGAACTTTGTTGCACTAGCTATCATTCTTTGGGTACCTCTTGAGCAAAGTATTTTGATTGGATTATTCTTCGGTGCAACCTTTGCAACATTCGTGGCAACGTTAGTGCATTTTGAAACCAAAAGTAGATTAGGATTTTCAATCTTAGTATTATTGTTCGTTTTAGTTGTAACGTTTATTCATAAGAAAGGGAAAGAGTTTTTGAAGTAAATCTCCGGAATGTTTATAAACTATGGTCGCTATAGTGGTTATAGTATGGCAACAACAATTCAAGTCAGCAACGAAACAAAAAATCTGATTGGAACTTTCGGTACTAAAGAAGACACATATGAAACAATAATCAGAAGAATGTATGATTTGGCGGTAAAAGAACAACTGAGAGAATTCTTGCTTTCTTCGGAAAATTGTATACCTATAGAAGAAGCAATAAAAGAGGCCGATAGGCTATGGCCAGAGTAGAAATTGTCCAAAGTTTAAAAGATGAAGTTCTCAAGAAACTCAAGAAAGATTCTAAAACAATGTTTAGATTGATGCAATCCTTGGGGGAGAATCCCCAACGAGGAAAAACTCTCTCAACCGTTGCAGGCATTGTAATCAAAGAGTTGAAATACAAAAACTTCAGATTTTATTTTGTTACAGATGGCTTTAAACT
Organism: Nanobdellota archaeon; assembly: GCA_002687775.1. The sequence continues at coordinate 21,224 of NZBF01000003.1, read as the reverse complement.
TAAATGTATGGGTGAAAAAGAACTTGTTGATCTTCTTCTCCGCTTTGTACGAATGTCCGACAAAAAACATCAACAGAAAACAATCAATGAGATTAAGAATGTTCTCCAAACACTTGGACCAATGGGATTTAAGTAAGTATTGAAGTAGATTATTGACTATCTTTGTGGTATAAATCTAAAAAAATAATCTTATTTTCTTCTTTGAGAAATACATAAGACAATCGAAACGGTGGGACGTACACTTCTCTGGTTCCTTTTCTAGAATATTTCATGGGTTTTCCAATCTCTGGGTTATCTCTAATTTTAGAAAATTGTTTGATTACTTTTTCTTTTATTGCCCCATTCTTAATCTTAGAAAATTTCCTTCTAAATAAGGCGTTAAAAGTTGTCCTTACCATTTTTTGACTTCTTGTAAGAAATCATCAAAATCCATTTCTATGTGCTCCCCTCTCTCATAACTCTTCCACGCTTCTTCAGTTCGTCGTGCAAATTCTAAGTCTTCTTTGAAATTTTCATCCACTTCGTCTGCTTTCTTCATTATCAGTTGTCCGTTATTTTTTATGATAATCAGTTTTTCACCCTCTTGAATTTCCTTTCGCATCTCTGTTGGTATGACTACTTGTCCTTTAGAACTCATTTTGGTAATTGCGATTTCCATAGGTAAGATCTATCTTACTTTTATATAAATGTTTTGGTTATATTTGTTACATTTTAGAAAAGAAAAGATTTATATACTTTCTTCTTCTTCTTCTTATGAAAAGAGGATTGGTGTTTTTTAGTGTATCGTTCTTGTTAGTTTTCTTTGTTGTTGGTTGCTCTCCAGAGGCACAATTTGAGAAAGATATACTTGGTGACGGATCAGACGCACTAGCAGGACAAGCTATTGCTCCTGGAGAAGAAACAGGATGCCGGGAATACAGGTCGAGAAGTGGCGGTTACCACGGGAGTGCCTACAGTACGATCAGGCACTGTAAGGAACTCAGCGACAGTGTCGCGCTCGGGTACGAATGGCAGTGGGGTACGCGTGGCGGTGAACGTTCCTGGACCAGGTCCAAAGAGTCATGCAGCCGGAATCGGGCTGAAACATATAAATGCCTGCCTGATGGATGGGAGAAATGCTGGCAAAGTTGTGAACAGGGATGTGACGGCTTGAGTTGTTCCGCTCCAGCTTGTGAACCTACCTCTCATATAGACAATACGTGTGATGGTGTAGATGATGACTGTGACGGGTGGGTTGATGATGATCTTACTTTAGCAGATGGACAATGTACTGTTCCAGGTGAACTGGGCATGTGTGCATTCGGTCTGCGGTCTTGTGTAAGTGGTGAATGGACTGCTTGTGGTCAGAATGCTCAAGGTGGACCCGAACGATGTGATAATCAAGATAATGATTGTGATGGTGAAACGGATGAAGATGTGATTGATTGTGGTGATGGGGAGATGTGTCGAGATGGTGCGTGTGTTGATACAACTTGTACTGATACTGATGGTGGAATTAATTTAAATGTGCAAGGAACAGGTACGGGTGAATATGGTACTGTTGGTGTACAAACATTTACAGATTATTGTAATGCTGTTCCTGGTCCTTATTATGAAAAACTCATAGAGTATCATTGTGAAAACAATTATTTACAGTTTCACCATTATGATTGTCCGTCTGGTTCTGAGTGTAGTAATGGTGCGTGTGTAAGTCTTTGTGTTGACGATGATCCGGAAAATGACCCATCTTTTGCGGGGAATGCTGATAATCCTATAATTGGACATCGAGATTCTTGCAATTCTGCTGGCCAACTAAGGCAATCAGAATGTGGGCCTGATGGTAACTGGGTGACAGCAGGAACTGTGGACTGTTCTGCAGGAACGGTCTGCCAAGATGGTGCGTGTGTATAAGTTTTCCTTTCCACAACTCATATAAACTTCTTCTTATCTTTTATTCATAACAGAAGTCTACAACCGTTAATTTATCCTCCACAAATAATATAAATTATTCCAAAACTCTGCTTCCATGTTCAATGTCCTCCTACAAAAAGAAATAACTAGAGGGGGAATCATGTCAAGAAGGTATTCCAATACGTGCTTCTGAACTGCTCCACAACGAAGGAAAATAATTGTTCGTGATGTTTCAGTTCTGTATATAATAAGTTTTTCCGTATGGCTTTGTCGGCAGTATTCAACACATCAATATATTCACTGCGAAATTTTTTTGGAATAATTAATGGCGGATAGCTACTTCTTATCAGGATGTGGTTAAGTAGTATCCTGCCTGTTCTTCCATTACCATCTGAGAATGGATGAATATTCTCGAATTTATGATGAAAGAAAACCGCAAGTGCTAAAGGATGCGTTATTTTTTTCTGTTTGTTATACCAATCAATTAACATTTTCATATCTGCTTTTACATACCGCCCTGGTGATGGTTTAAACGGTTGACCAAGAATGGTAAGATCATGAGTTCTGTATCCAAGGCGTTTATCAATGTTTTCTAATAATTTATCGTGAATCTCTTCGATCATGGACAAAGAGATCTCTGGCTTTTTTTCTAATAATTCAAAGAAAACTTTCTCTGTATTCTGCAAATCATACACCTCCCGAAGCGTTTTATTTTTTGGAAGAATTTCATCTATCAACAATTTGTATGCTTCTTCCAATGTGATTGTGTTCCCTTCAATAGAGGTACTGCTCACTGCGAATTTAATAAGAAACATATGATATGTTTCCTGTTGCGTCTGGCTGTCAAGTTTTGCAAATTTTTCTTTGAAATGGAGACGTGCGGCTTCTATTTCCTCTAATTGATTCTTCGTAAAGAATTGATCCTTCTTGATTTTTTTTCTTTTTATTTGTTCCACGTATTTATTCTCTTGAAGAAATTTGTTGAGAACCTTGTATGATTTCCTTATCTCTTTTTTATATTTTTTTTCTAAATCTTCTATTCGTATTTTTGAAATGTCTGTACCAAGGTTCTCGAGGTCTCTAGTGATAACTTTGTTATTTTTTCGGACAGAAAGGCGTAACGTGTAATACTTCTTATCACCAACTTTCTTTACATGAATGTATACCATTCGTATGCAAAGACGTACTCCTATTTAAATCTTTCCCCCTACAATCTTAAAATTTCTTGTAGGGGGAACTCCGCTTGGTTTTCCGGAATACACTTTCCTTTCCACAAATAATATAAACTTCTTATAAATTCTTTTTTTATGATTATTGATTTTCATATGCATGTTGGTGAAGACTTAGCAGGTGAACGCGCAAATCTTGACGATATTAAACAGCAAATGCAGAAAAATGGTATTGATAAAGCTTGCGTGTTTCCATTTAACTGTCCCGATCCAGTTGCTGAATCGATCGATCTTTTGAAATTAGATGACTCATTCATACCATTCTTACGGTTTGATCCAAATATGATCACTAGGCAACAATTGCACATGGCATTAAAGCACCCATTTAAAGGTGTCAAATTACATGCAAGGAGTCAGAATTTTCACCCAGATGATCCTGCTTTTACGTGGATTTTTGAAGAATTAAGAGAACATAAGTTACCTATTCTTATTCATACCAAAGATTCAATCATGGAACCAATGAGCGACCCGAGGAAAGTGTTAACCATTGCGCGGCAATTTCCGGACATTACATTTGTGTTAGCACACTGCGCTGGTGGAGAACGATGGGTTTGGCAAGAAATAGCATCATTACCCAATGTGTATGTGGAAACATCTATTTTTTCCTTGCCATTAGTGTTTGAGTATGCCTACAAGAGGTACGGTTTTGATAGGTTTATCTATGGAAGTGATTATCCCTACAGTTACCCTGAGATTGAATTAAAGAAAATTGAATTGGCAAGGATTCCTAGTGAGTTAAAAGAAAAAATCTTGTACAAGAACGCATTGAAAGTGTTAAAGATGGAAACCGTTATTGAAGAAGAAGTTTAAGTTTTTCTCTGTCTCGATGATTAACTACAGTACTAAATGTCATATCTTTCACATAATATCGTTTGTCATAATATTCTTCCAATAAGATCTTTGTAACTTTTTCAAATTCTTTATTCTCCATTAATTGTAATAACTCTTCTATTCTTTCATTTCCCAGCACTTCTTTCAATTTAGGAATGATCTGTGTAATTTGATTTGTCTTTTCATTAGTATCAAAATACTCTTTCACAGTTCTTTCAACACGATGATTTATGTCACCTTCAATGAACACCTTCATTCCCTGCTTCATTCGTTTGAATAACTTCTCGGGAATAATTCTAAAACCTACTTTCCTGGCTTCTCCTTCAATGAATACTTTTTTGATATTGTTCTTTTTGAAATGGTCAAGCTTTTCAACAAGTAACGATTCAAACATTTTCTGAGAATGCGGTTGCAATCCTACTGATCCAAATAATGAACTTCTGTGCTGAGCACATCCTTCCAAATCAAGTACTGGAAATCCTTCACTTTCTAATTGTTTCAAAATATCTGTTTTGCCCACTCCCGTCAGACCGTAGAGAACAATAAACTCAACATCATAATCGAATTTTTCAAGTTTTCTCAGAACATTATTTCGGTATTGTTTATATCCACCTGACAACTTCTTGATGTTTAATGGCTTAATGCGATTCAATTTTTCAACAAATTCTTCTGAAAGTACTGTGCCAGATTCTTCAGCAATATTCAGTATCTTCTGTGTATCTGAAAACAAATCTACAACTATCCCTGAACGTAGTCCTCCTCTTGCACAAGTCACAATGATATCCTTTGATTGTTGAGATAAAATATCGTCACAAAAAGAATCAAACTTCTCAACTAAAAATTCAAATCCTTTATTCACTGCTTTACTTCTTCCTTCTTTATTAAACAATAATCCGATTGTTTCCCTCTCAATATTATCTAAGACAGGAATATTTATGGAACCTGGAATATGTGAGTGATTAAACTCTTTCGGACTACGTACGTCTATGAAAGTGTAACTGTCCAACTGTTCTAACCAAGTACACATGATTGTCATTACAATTCATTTTTTCTCATAATTTAAGTACTTTATTGATAAAAAGCAGGATATTGTGTATATTATCGCATGTACAAATAATGAATACCATTTGAACAAGAATTTTGTTGGATGATTAACTAATCCGCATTTCTCTAGCTCAATCCCTGTTTTGAGGTTTTCGCAGAAACAGCAGGGCCAGTCAATAGTAGAAAACAAGAAAAGGAGTATTATGAAAAAAAAGAAAAAAATAACGACCTTACTTAAACTGGGCTTGTAGAACTTCTTCCAATCCATCCTTCTCAGGAGATAAAACTTGTTAATATATTTATCTGTTTGTTTCATCAGCTACTGCGTTGGTACTTCTGGTGCAGACTCATAATCTTATAACACAGCTTTGCTAAAGCATGCGCTTCAGCTTCATAATTAACTTTCGGTGCGAATTCGACAATATCTGCGCCAATCACTTCTTTTTCCTTGAAGATTCCCTTTAACATGCCAACCATCTGTTCCCAGAAAATTCCTCCGGGTTCGGGCGTCCCAGTGTTTCGTAGGAATGACGGGTCAAAAACGTCAACATCAATAGTTATGTACACTTTATCTTTCAACTTTTCCATTGTTTCATGAAAAATGTCTTTATCTAATTCATAACTTTTAATCATGTGAACATTATCATGGTTTTCGATGTCTCTCTTTTCATCACTATCCATTGAACGAATACCTATTAATGCCATTGAATGATTCTTAGAAATTTGTTTAGCAACACAGGCATGGTTGAGTGAGGAGTTATTCCAACCATCACGGAAATCTGCATGAGCATCAAATTGAATGACAGAAAAATCATCATGAATTTCTTCCAGTCCTTTGACAATGCCAATAGTAACTGCATGATCACCGCCAAGACTAATGAGAAATTTATCTCCTTGTTGTTGTACTTTCTCTGCTACTTTTTCAACCATCTCTTCAGGGGAAACGTTAAGCAATGATAGTGGTTCTAGTAATTTGATTCCTTTGAGAAAAGGTTCACAATCAAATTGATCATCATAATATTCTAAATGTTTACTTGCTTTAATAATTTCTTTGCTACCTAAAGAAGCACCTTGGCCATAAGTGACATCTTTCTCATACTCAATTGGCAAGATTGCAAACTTCCCTTTCCTATACTCTTCTGGTAAATTCATCCAAGTCATCCTTCGTACCCTGGGATTATTCTTGTTCTTTCCATAAGTAATCCATTTTTCCTTTTGAAACGTTCCCAATTGGGATGTTCTTGCAATAATCTTTCATTTCTTACCTGATAACTCGCGTAGTAAAACAGATTATCTTCCCTGCTTAAATCTGGTTGTCCTACTACTTCTGGAATTCTTTCAAAATGTATGGTTGGTATTTGAATTGTCCATGAACGGATATATAATTTGTCTGGTTGTAATTGTGGGATGAAATGTGATATACCTTCCCTGGCAAGTTTTGAAGTAATGTCTCCCAATGATTTCCCCTTTACTTTTGCTAAGAAATTAATTGACACATACTTACTAGCTATTTTGTCTAATTCAACCATACTCATGCATCTTCCCTCCTTCTCAAATATTCTGGTCGTAATTCTAGAAATTGACTAATTCTATGCAGAACTGATATCCTTGGACTTCTTTCTCCTAGCTCGTACTTTGAATAGGTAGGTTGATCAATTCTAGCAGGCCTCGCAACTTTACTTTGACTTAATCTTTGAGAAGTTCGCGCATCTAAGAATGAATCTCCAACATAGTTATCATAGTTGTCTTGAAATATTCCATCAAGAGATAAAGTGATAGGTTTTCCTCCCAAGCGATAAAAAATTACCGAAAGAACATTTCTCTCTTCTGCTATCTTTTCAAGATCTTCTAATGTTGCTGTTTCTGGGTCCGTGTCGATGTTCAGTAGCATCTCGCAAAGTTCAGGATATTTCATTCTATCACCGTTTCAATTATATCCAAATCGCAAAATTCTGTAGTAAAGTTGTACGCGCCTGCATTTAAGAATGTTAATGTGTCGCCTATTTTAGGGTTATCTAAATACACTCTATATCTAAATAAATCCATGCTGCACGGTGTAATGCCTTTTATGACATAAGGTTCAATTTCATTGTTTTCTTTCACTTGTTCCTTACTTAATTCTCCTTCAACTAACAATTTTACTGGTACAATTAAAGCATCCATATCTGAATTGTATACTGACGCATTAACAATAATATTGTTGTCATGCATGCCAATTATTTGAGTTTGTAATTTCATTGCGGGTGCTGAAATGAATCGTCCTGGTTCAATCATAAGCTTAATATTTTTTCCATTGAGAAATGCTTTAAATTCTTTTATTTTGTTGAAAATAGACGTGATAACATTAACATTCGTGTTGGCATAATCACTGGGCAGTCCACCACCCATGTTAATGATGGATATCTTGTTTAGTACTTCTGGCTTTATGGCATGTTGTAATTCGTATTCATAATTCCACTCGGCCATGTTTTGTGTTTTTCTATGGAAATGTATCCCCAGGTGATGGATGTTATCTTTGATGTTTTTGTTTGCTACAATTTCCAAAATTTTTTTGTTGATTACCTCGGCTTTCATTCCAAAGACAAAGTAGCGTTCTGTTCGTAATGTATTTTCACGGAGTTTTAATCGTAGTAACAAATTAATCTTAGCTTTACTTGTTTCCAAAAATTTCAATAACATATTTAAATCTGATTCATTGTCAACTACAAATGACGTAACATTTTGATTGATTAAATTCTTGATTAATTCTTCATCCCATGCTTGCGCTAAAAAGAGAACTCGTGATGCATCTTTCACGTTTTGTAGTTCATTTATCATGTGAATACTGAACATTGAGTTTGTTTCTTCCTCAAGTATTGGTGTGATCAGCGGATTAGTTTTAGACGAATAAGAAATGATGTTTGCTAATTGGTTTACTTTGTTGAATTGTGAAAGTACTACTTGTTTTGATAAGATGAATTTAGGTTTCATTTGTACACCAAGGAAATGGGATGGCCAACATGGATTTTATAACCTGGCAAGGCCTCCCTGTCTATACTCAGTAACAGCTTGCCGGCAGCAACTTCTAATACATCTGTTGGTCTGCAATCAATTTCCAGGGGGTGGTAACCTACTTCAAATTCTGGAGTGAAACCCCGTATCATTCCTAAAACTAATTGGCAAAGTATCGCTACTTTGTCAAAATGTTCTCCTTCAAGTGCCATATTTTCATCAGGATTGATTGAACCAACATATACCATGTCTATATGGGGATCTGAGCTTCTTCTCCAAACGCCAATCTCTTGATCTTTGGCGTACAAAGATTTAGTACCGTTTGCTTCTACGGTTTCAAACATTTTTTTCCAATCACTCATTGTAACAATCCCTTCTTACCCAATTCCTCAAGCACTATTTGTTTTGATAAGGTGAATGTTGATTTCATCCTAATAACACCTTCTTTGGATCAAGCAAAGTTTCAATTTTATCTAAATCATCACTTTTAAATTTTCTAACTAACCTTTTGTCAAATTGTCCTTCAAAGAAAACTTCATCAAAATCAAACAATAATATTGTTGAATCATTTACGAGAACATTTTGAAAATTTAATACTAATCGATAGACACCACAAGCATGTACTTGTTCAACAAGTTCTCTTCCTTGTTCTTTAAATTTTGAAATGTCTCCACCAAAATCAGAAATATAATTACCAAGCGTAACTCCGGGCATGTATGTTTTTCTTAATCCCATGATTTCTTTTTCATACACTTCCTTAAGATCTGGTGTTAGTGGTAAACCATCAAGATGGTGTAGCGCTTCAATTTCTGTATCAACATATCTTCTTTCATTCGGAAAGGCGCATTTTACAATGAATGGTATGGAGTCGAGCGTTACTTGATATACGCTTACAACAGGGTTGGGGCTATACTGTTCCTCAAAATGTAATTTGGGATCTAACTGAGCAAGAACTGTACGGGGATTCATGTCTGCTATGATCATAACAATCCCTCCTTACTCAACTCTTCTAATGCATAAATCATAGCCAAGGGGAACATAATAGTTACATCACCAATGACTGTTGCAACGTCAGAATCATCTTTTACTTTCCCCCAGGATTTTGCTTCCTGAGTTGTTGCTCCACTCATTGAACCAGAAGTCTTGTGCGCAGTTGTCATATACACGGCATACTCAGCACCGCCGTTTAACAACGTGCATAAAATGGCGTGATGTTTTGAAATACTTCCACCAAGCGCAATGACAGCTTTCTTCTCATCATATGAAGAGGAAAATAAAATGTTTCCAAAATCTTTCACCACGTCAACGATAAAATAGGGATGTTTTTGCTGGAATAAATACAGATGAAATCCAAATGCACCATCGGTAATTGCAGGACAGAAAATAGGTATGTCATTTTTTGCAGCTTGGTAGAGAATAGATTGTTCATCGTTTAACACTAAGCCAATTTCTTTTAACAAATCAGACACTGCCCATCGTTTCTTTTTCTCATAGAGTTTATCTAAGATGGGATTTATCCAATCTTCAAAATTCATGTAACTTTCATTCTTAATAAATAAGTTACCAACTCTATTAATTCCTTGTTCATGCAGTTCAACGTCGTCTGTTGAAAAAGTTCCAATGTTAAATTGTTCACCTGTTGCTTTCATGATATCTTCTTCGATACCACCAATAGTTGTGACAATGACATCAGCCATTTTCAAAGAGATTAATTGTGCAAAGAATCCACGTAGTCCTGAAGTAACCATGTTGGAAGTAAATGTTAAGAATATTTTCGCATTGTTCTTTTTCATTTTAATAAATACTTCAGAAGCACGTCTTAATTCAACGGATTGAAAACCTACTTCACCGTACTGACTAACAAGATCGTGTACATTCATGTTTTGTTTCCATTGGAAATCTTTTACGTGTTTCATTGTGGGTTACTTTTTTTTTTGAAATAAAATAATATTTGGTTATAGGGTCAGCTAGAGAAATAATACTTTAACTTCCTGATTTACGTACTGAATCCATATTACTCGTTATTTCATTACTTTTTATTTAAATGTTCCTGAGGATATTTTCAGTGCGAGTAACATTTAAATACTGAAAAACACCTACTAGGGAATTAATATCAAAAAAGAGATGTAGTATGCATAGAAAAAGATGTATCTTAGTAGTTGTTTTGCTTCTTTTGTTAGTTCTACCGTTAACATTAGCGAGAGTAGATAACGACTTTTTGAACTATTATTTTAGGTAAATTTTTTAAATACTCTTTCTAAAAATACAGTTATGGTTAGGCCTAAATGGGATAGGACAATAGCGCTAATGCAACGTATCAACGATGACGTAGATGATGATATGTTTCAAGGCCGTCCCATTATTCACCGTGATACGCCAATCCTTGGTGGTGTGTATTTGGGTAAGAGTCAGCGTGAAGCTATTGTCGTTGATGATTCTAAACCAATGCTGCAGATGTATCAACTAGCACGAGAGAAGGTATGGATGGGATATAGAAAAATAAATGTAGGTGGCGTTCCATTAGTTGTGTATAGTACTGTGCGTAAGGTTATGAAATTTGACGATGATCGAACTGACGCGCTTATAGCTCGTTTTGATGCTGGGAAAGATACTAAAATATCCCTTGGTTGTTTTGTTAAAGAGGGGTATGGTGTCTGTCGTCACATGGCACTTGCTGCGGGTTACATTTTGGAAAAGTTTAAGGAAGAGTATGGTCTTACTGGTGAAACAAGCGTAGATCGAAATTCATGGTTACGATGGGGACATGCATGGGCTCGCCACACTACAGTTGATGGTGACGTAATCATTATTGATCCTGCTCAGGCAAGATTTGGTTCATTGGAAGATGTAACAGAAGATCCTGGCGCATGGGGATATAGAAGGGAAGAAGATGTTATCGGACTGTTACCTGGTTCCCGATAATTTGAGATTTTCCTTCATATTCATCAGTTGATCCTTCAATTTCTACATAATCACCTTCTTTCAGCATGACGTACTCTGGTTTGAAGAGGACGACGTCTATTTGTTCAACTTTTTCATTAGCTATTTGGAGAAAAGCTACTTTATCTGTCTGGGTTACTCTATTTACTTTACCTGAAATGGTAATGTCTTGATCTATCGATATGTCATTGATACTTCCAACTTCCTGTAAATTAATTTCATCTGTTATGAAGAAGAGTAGGATTATTCCTAGAATACTTGTTGCTAAGGCTGTCATAAATAACGTATTATCTTCCATTTTTTGATATTTTTGCCGGGAACATTTATATATATTGTCGAATATTAGTACTTTATGTCAAAGGAACGTATATCAGAAATAAAAGAAACATTGTACGAGTTAAACCGCCAATTACTTACATTAGAGTGGGATAATAATAGAAATCAGATTAATCCGTACAAGAAGATGAAATACGAGCAGTTATTGGCAGAGAAAGGTAATTTAGAGTCAGAGTTAGATAGGTTGAATGGGTAATATTTCTTTAGATTAAACTTTTCTCGGACACTACAAAAATATTTAAATATCGAAGTAATGTTTTTCTATATATGGGTTGGGAATCTATTTTCAAAAAAAAAGGTAAAGTTTTTCACAAACCGCATGAAAATATTAATGAAGTTATTAAACTCTTAAAGAAAGAAAAGTCAAGAAAAATTCTTGATCTTGGTTGTGGTAGCGGAAGACATACTGTTCTGTTAGCAAAGGAGGGTTTTGATGTTTATGGCATAGATAATGCTCCATCTGGATTGAGGCAAGCAAAAAAGTGGTTGAAGGAATTAAAGCTTACAGCGAAACTGAAAGACTCAAGTTGTTATAAGAGATTCCCCTATAAAGATAATTCTTTTGATGCTGTTCTTTCTGTTCAAGTTATTCATCATGCAAGATTAAAAGATATTGTTTTTTGTATTAAAGAAATTGAACGGGTATTGAAACCTAATGGGGTTGTTTTTGTTACCGTTACAAAAAATAAAATGAAAGGACGAGCAACAAAAGTTAAGATTATTGAACCAAGAACATATGTTATGTTGGATGGTCCTGAAAAAGGCGTGCCACACTTTATTTACACCAAAACATTAGTAAGGAAATATTTTTCTAATTTTAAAATATTAAGTTTGTATTTAGATAAAAGTAGTCATTATTGTCTTCTAGGTAAACTTAAATAAAATTTATGGGATAGATTTATACGAATAACTAATACTCTTCCTCAGCTTCGAAATCACCAAAGAAGATTCCTTCCACTAAAGTGTCGGGTAATTTTTCTTGTGTAACAACATGCTGAATACTTGAATGAGGTAAATGTTTTTCTACATAATCCAGAATTTTTTTAACATCTTCCTCAGAATTATTCCCTTTAACGTGAACAACTGCTAAGTTAATCTTTGACTTATCAATATTGTACAGTAATTTGTTTACTCCAATGTGAATGTCATCTAAATTCACTTGGTTACTTACTTGTCCTTTTTCAAGTTCAACAATCTTATCATTCTTAATAGCTATTTTGTTAACTTTGAAATTAGTATACAATTGAGCAAAATTGTTTAATGTCTTCATTAACTCTTTCTTTTCAAGAAGTTCAGGAGAGATACAATTTTCTAATCGGAAATCGTATTCATAATTATCTTCATACAGTAAACTTAAACTTGAAATTAACTTATTGATCTCTTTTATGTATTCTTTGGCATGCTGTCCTTCCAATTCTAATTTAAACTTAGGCAAATTAATTTTCAATTTAATTTTATTCTTCGTTTTCATACACGTTGATTAGTTTATTTCTTTTTAATTGTTTTGGAACTAAAATAAAAAGACTGATAGAATAATTAACAAGACTCCGAAACCAATAGCTCCCCAGGCAACCTTTTCTGGAGTTGGTAATGATTTGTACTTTGCAATTAGTTGTTTGAAATCAAGTTTCATGTTAAATGTATATCATTTGAGTATATAAATCTTATTGGTTTGTGAGGGTCGACGTGCTGTCAATAAATTACTCGACAATAACTGCAGTTCCATAGGCTAACATTTCTGCAGCTCCGCCCATGATGACACTTGTAGTAAATCGTACTCCCACAATAGCATTGGCTCCTTTCTCTTTAGCTTCTTCTTTCATTCTGTCTAGAGATTGTTCTCTTGCTTCGCCCATTAATTTTGCATATTCATGGATTTCACCACCTACAATGGATCGTAGTCCGGCAATGATATCTTTTCCTAAATGTCTTGCTCTGATAGTATTTCCTCGTACTAAACCGAGTGTTTTTTTGATGTTTTTTCCTTCAATAGTATCTGTTGTTGCTATGATCATTTTTTCACCTTGGTATATTTGTCTGATTTTCTTTCTTTCAATCGTTGCATTAACACTGCAATAAATGCAATAAGTAATCCGCCAATAATGAGTATTCCTGATATTCTGGGTTCTTCACCGAGAACAGCGAAAATAATCAATGAGAGATATCCGATAATAAATAATGCAACACCTATGGTTGTTATTTTACTCATTAGCTGCTTCCGCGGCAGGTGCTGCCTCAGCTGGGGCCGCTAATGGAGCTGAGCCTTCTTTTAGAACTTTTAAATTAACTTGCACAATGTTATCGTCAACAACTTCACCACAGACAGTTTTCTTTCTCTTCAAACCATTTTGGTTAGTTTTATCTCTTTTCTTACCTGAGAAACCAGTTCCACCTTGCACGAGAACTTTTAATCGTCTCTTTTGAATTCCTTTTCGCATGGGAAATCCTGATTTATCAGAACCGCCAGTGACTTGTAATTCATATCCAGCTAAACCTAATGTGTCTCCTTGAAGAGTCTCGCCTATCTTTTTCTTCAGTAATCCGTCTGCTTCAGGACTTTTTACATCCTTCTGGACGGATTTTCCGTCTTTCGTTGATAATACTAACTTAAATTCTGCCATTTTATGGTTAGGAAGAGGGGTACTTTATAAAATTTTGTTAATTCCGGGAAAATTTCATGGCAATTTAATTCTGAAGGAATTTTTCCGGTTCTACCAAAAATTATTTAAATATTGCTTTCTTCTAGTTTCTTATGAAATTCAGAGTACGTATTGAACAGGACGAAGATGGCATGTTTATTGCAAAATGTCCGACATTGCCTGGGTGTGTTTCTCAGGGCAAGACAAGGCAAGAAGCAGTAGAGAATATTAACGATGCTGTCAAAGGATATATAGTAAGTTTAAGAAAGCATAGCGAGCCAATTCCACCAGCTATTGAAGAAGAAATGGTTGAAGTGTATGCCTAAGTTACCGATTATTTCTGGTTTAAAAATTGTGAAAGCGCTGAATAAATTAGGTTATGAAGTCGATCATCAGACGGGAAGCCACATGATTCTCAGACAGAATAAGGAACCATTTCGACGGTTAACGGTTCCCAACCATAAAGAAATTGCGAAAGGAACATTGCGAGCAATTATTCGACAAGCAGGATTAACACGGGATGAATTTATGGACTTGTTGTAGATGGAAATAAGTTAATTGAACTATCTTCGAAAACAGGAATGATTTCGTAATCTCCAATGATAGGGTACGTGTTTCGTAATTCAACAACTAATTTCTGAATATCTTGGTAATCTTTCGCTCTGATATGTAATTGTAAACTCCATGCACCAAACAATTTTACTGCCTGAGTAATGTAGGGATTTTCTCTTGCGTATGCGAAAATCTTTTTTTCAATATCTCTTCCATAATTACTGAATGAAATTAATAAGATGTACGCGTCATATCCGTACTGTTTTGAATCTAAGAAGAGTCTGTAACCTGCAATAAGGTTTTTTTCTTCAAAATTCTTGATTCGTGCTTGTACTGTCTTATACGATACGTCATGTTGTTTACTTACTTCTAATGATGATACTCTACAATTTGATTTGATATTATTCAAGATACTTGTTTCAAAATCGCTTAACACGTACGGTGACTTGGTACTTCCAATTTTAATGGGATCTTGTTGTGGTCCATCGTATAAATAACGGTGTCTATAGAATTCTTGGTAAGAGACGTAAATACTATCATAATCTTCCATCTGTGGGAAGGTTTTGAAAATGGATTCCAAGAATGCTTCATATTCTTCGTAATCTTTGACATAAAGAACAATAAAAATGTCCCACTTACTTCCCACCGTTGCTGACCAATATACACTTTTATGTTTCTTAAGATAAGTAAGTATTTCTTGTTTTTCATTTGGGGTCGTTTTTCCTAGATTTAGTAAAATACGGTAATGTTCTAATCCTAATTTGCTAAGGTTTAGGATTGTTCCAAAATGAGTGATTGTTTGGTTTTCTTTTAATTTCTTTATTCTGTAGTTTACTACTTGCTGGGATAGTCTGACTTTTTTTGCTAATTTAGACGTGGTAATCTTTGGGTTTAGATCCAGTTCTTTGATAATATGTTGGTCTTTTTTGTCCATTTTTTGTTAAATTAGTGTGTTTCTTTATAATATTTTCTAATTTACAAAAAAAGAGTGGGTGGTTTAAAGTACAATTCCATTCACAACAATACCATGAACAATAACGCACTAGCTAAACTGTATGAAAACTGCCCTCAAGATGGAGGAGAAAATGAAATCACTACATGAAATAATTGAAACAAATAGAAAATATGATCCAATATTTCTCTTTGAACAGGAAGTTGACAGAGAAAGTGATTATGCCGAAGGATTGAAACAATTGTTGAAAGTCGCTTCACATATTCTTCCTGAGGGAGAAAGTATCTCATTACATGTTGATGGGAATAAAGATTTTCATTACTTTGGTAATAGTCATTTAGTTGTGTTAGGAAAGAAAGCTCCTCTTACGTTCTATGGATTAACACTAGTTGATAGGTTCATAGCTGAACATAAAGAGGAGTTGCATGATATTTATGCAGGGTTGCATGATTTTCTTAAGGAAAGAGTGCGTTAACTATACATACTAAATTCGTTTTGAGCAGATTCCAACCAAAACATTTATAAACTAAAGTTTATGTCTGTAAACTAAAATGGACATGTATACACTAAAGTTTACAAAATTACAAAGAGGGATACTACGGTTTCTTTTCATAAAATCAAAATCTTTCAATTTGAGAGGAATCGCACGACCTTTACAAGTCTCTTTGACAGCAGTCTCTAAGGCATTGAAAGGGTTACAACATGAAAATCTTGTTCTAGTGGAAAAAGATCCAGATTCAAAGAGATTATCTATTGAATTGAATAAGGAAAATCCAGAAGTTTTTTTCCTGAAAAGGATAGATAATATAAAATTATTATACGAATCTCAATTTGTTCATTTTTTATCTGAAAAATTTCCCACTGCTACAATAATTCTCTTTGGTAGTTATGCATTTGGTGAGGATACGTACGATTCAGACATTGACGTTGCGATAATTGGTTCTAAAGAGAAGAATGTTGATATTTTGAAATTCGAAAGACTTCTTGAGCATGAAATCGTACTTCATTTTTATGATAGTTTTAAGAACATGGACAAAAATTTAAAATCTAACATCTTAAATGGAATTACTTTAGATGGTGCAGTTGAATTATGAAACCTTTACGAATGTTTAATGAGTTTGTAAAAAAGGGAATAATGAGGAAAAAAACACCTGATTTTTCTCGTGCCAGTTCTTTGATCGAAGAAGCAGAACGAAGAAAGAATTTTCTCACAGAAATATCGAATAAAATCGAAATGTCTGATGAAAATGCAAATTATTTTATTGAAAATGTTTACGACATTGTAATGGAATTAATTCGAGCGAAACTGTTCATGGATGGATTTAAATCATCTGGTGAATGAGCTCATGAAGCGGAAGTATCATATTTAAGAAATTTACAACTTTCTGAAGCAGACGTTCGTTTTATGAATAATTTAAGATATTTCAGAAATGGAATAAAATATTATGGAAAAACTTTCGATAAACAGTCTGCTGAAAGAGTTCTTTCTTTTTTGAATAAGATCTATCCAAATCTTAGAGAATTGGTAACCAAAAAATAATCAGCAAACTATAAATACTTAAACAAATTAATTGGCGTATGCAGGACATTTTAAAATTAATTAAAAGTCGTAGGAATGTGAAAGATTTTACTCCTCAATTTGTTGATTGGGATTCTATCAGTAAAATAATTGATGCCGGTCGGCATGCACCTTCAGCAGGTAATGTTCAAAATTGGAAATTTGTGGTAGTCAATGATATAGGAAAGAAGCAGCAAATTGCTGAAGCGTGTTTACAACAATATGAAATAACGAAAGCTGCAGCTCACATTGTCATTCTTGGTGAGACAGAGAAAATGACTCGGTACTATGGGAGTCGTGGTGAATTGTACACTATTCAGGGATGTGCCGCTGCTGCGCAAAATATGATGATTGAAGCGCAATCGTTAGGTCTGGCTACTGGTTGGGTTGGTGCATTTGATGAATCGCATATGCAGAAGATATTAGGTGTTCCTAACGATGTCTCGGTTCAAGTGGTTATTACAGTTGGTCATGCTGCGAAAAATCCTAGCAAACCGCCTAAGTATCCATTGGAAACGTTGATATATTTTAATAAATGGCGAGCAAAGATTAGAAATCCTACTAAGTATTTCAGAGAATATTCATTAATGATTCGGAAGAAAGTTGAGCAAGGAAAGGATTTATTGAAGAAGATTAAGCCATAAGATTTAAAAGTTGGTTGTGTTCTGAATTTTTATGCACATTTTAGCTTCACCTCAAGGGTTGCAAATTGACAAATTGGCGATTTCTTTAGATGATAAAGTAGGTTTTTCTACTGGTTGCTATGTGAAAAAGGGTAAATTACTTCGTGCTTACTGCTTTGAACATGCTCGCTTATTGGGAAAGCGTCTTGATCAAAAAAGAATTACTTTTAGTACACAAGAAAGTCATTATGTTTTTTATGAAGGTCTTGACACTGAAGTAGCTCGTATTGCAAAATCGGACATTCGCATGCCTGATTTTACAAAGTATCTTCGCATGGCTTTCCCTGGTGAAGGTTTTTTCCTTCCACGAGCAAGAAGATTAAGCAATGACATTAACCAAACGGAAGAACAAGGCATCTGGGCACACCCACATTATGAAAAAAGTGGTCCTCATTTGCATGTTGTTGGCGTCGAAATCAGTTTAACTGATGATCATATGATTCATCTTACATACTAAAAACTATATTTACGACTACAGAAGTGTTTAAATATGACGGTACTCTTTCTAACTTGTTTGTGTGTGGGTAAAAATATTAAGAACTAGTGTTTGTTTGTGTAAATTGTGTTTGTAATGTGTTTGTGTTATTTCTAAGAGTAGTAATAGTGTACTGATATTTAAGCATTTGTATACTCAAAGCTATAATCATAAAAAAACGAGGGGAAAACGAGGTGGTGAGAGATGGATTTCATTGTAGAGAACGCATTGGAACAAAGTAGTTCTATGGAACAACCTGGCGCAGTAGGAAACGCTAACATAAAAGTTATTGGATCTGGCGGTGCTGGTAATAATATGGTCAGTTGGCTATATAAGAAAGGTATCAAAGGAGCTGAAATTTTGGCAACTAATACCGACCGACAACATTTAGAAATGACTGGTGCTGATCGGAAATTTATGATTGGAACTGAACTGACAAGAGGTTTAGGTTGCGGTGGGTTTCCAACAAAAGGAGCAGAAGCAGCTCAAGAAAGTATTGCTGATATAAAAGAATCTTTACGCGGTGCAGATATGACATTTGTCTGTGCAGGAATGGGTGGTGGAACCGGAACAGGTGCAGCACCTATCATTGCGCAAGTAGCACGCGATTTAGGTTCTATTGTTATTGGTACTGTAACAATGCCGTTCAATATTGAACGTGCACGTGTGGATAAAGCTGAGTTTGGGTTACAACAGTTGAGGCAGGTAAGTGACACCGTAATTGTTATTGATAACAACCGGTTAGTTGCAATCGCTGGAAATTTACCTATTCAGCAAGCATTCGCTGTTGCAAATGAGTTGATTTCAACAATGATTAAAGGAATCGTTGAAACGATTGCCATTCCGTCATTAGTTAACTTAGACTATGCTGACGTAAAAGCAATCATGACTAACGGTGGAGTTGCTGCTATTGGAGTTGGAAGTAGTGATACCAATAATCGTGTTGATGAAGCTGTACGAGGTGCATTAAGTAATCCATTACTGGATATTAATTACGAAGGTGCAACTGGCGCATTGATTCATATCACTGGTGGACCAGACATGACGCTTGATGAAGTTAGTCGTATTGGTGAATTGGTGACAGAAACACTTGATGATGACGCTAATGTTATCTGGGGAGCTAGAATTGACGAGGGCATGAAAGGAAAAATGACTGTCATGACTATTATCACTGGGGTAAATTCTCCATGGATATTAGGAAAGGTTGATAATTCCAAGCCGTCTGAGCGAACCCGGGCATTAAGTCGAGAATTAGGCATCGAGATGGTTTGATTACGCTGATAATCTTGCCTTTGCCTTCTTGACACCACCCCTAAGCGTGCATTGGCAAGATTTTTTTTTCTTTTTTTCTTTCTAAAGTTTTATAAAAATGGGTAGTAAAAGTTACTTATGTTATCACTAATAGGCATAGGATTATCTGATGAGAAAGATATTACAGTGAAAGGACTTGAGATAGTTCGTAGTGCGGATGTTGTTTATCTTGAGGGATATACTTCTCTCTTACAGTGTTCCATTCAGGATTTAGAAGAATTTTACCAGAAAAAAGTCATTGCAGCAAACAGAGAGACGGTTGAATCTGATACATTGGTTGATGAAGCTGTTGATAAGAATGTTGTTTTGCTCATAATTGGTGATCCGTTCTCTGCGACTACGCATGTGGAAATGGCTTCAGCTTGTAAAGAGAAAAACATTGAATTTCAAGTAGTTCATAACGCTTCAGTTTTGACAGCAATCGGCGAAACAGGATTACAGTTGTATAAATTCGGTCGAACAGCTTCTATTCCGTTTATTGAAGATCATCCGAATTTGGAAACGCCATATAATATTTTACGTCAAAATAAATTACTTGATATGCATACATTGTTTTTGTTAGATTTGAAACCTGAACAAAATAGATTTATGATAGTTTCTGAGGCATTACAAATTCTTGAGCAAATTGAATCGAGGAAACAGGAGAAGGTTATTTCAGATGATTTATTAGTTGTTGGTTGTGCACGATTAGGAAGTGATTCTATCATTAAAGCTGGTAAGTTAAGTGACATTAAGAAGTTTGATTTTGGAAAACCACTGCATTCGTTAATTATTCCTGGTGATTTACATTTTGTTGAGGAAGAATACCTTCATTTACTATAATCAACGTTATCTGTTCTGAATGGAGAATTTGCATGATGGAACATTAACGCTGTTTTGTTGAACATTTGGTACGCATGGAATCTTTCTTTATCATCTAAGGAAAGAACACTAATGGCACCGGGGAACATGTAGGAAGCCTGCTTTCGTTCAACCATTTCAGCTGCTTCAGTTTCACTCAATACACCTAACTGGGATTCTGCTTCTTCAACCTCGTCATATGCCACAGGCGTTTCAACCTTAACAGGTTCTGCATAAGCCCATTGCTTCTCTAAATCTGCTGGTTTATACTCTTCAGAAAATATTTCTTCAGCAGGTTCAACCAACATTTCCAGGGGAGAAATCTCGCCTTCTTCAACAGCTTGGTCTTGATAATTAGCTTCAACTTTATCAACAATAGATTGCAGGTATAGCTGATCATTAATTCCCTTTGCTAATTTCTTTGGGTCATATGCCATATGAACTTATTCAGCTCTTTTTTTTTAAATATTGTGATGCTGTTTTGATTATGTTGCAAGCCGATATGATTCGTGAGTAGAAAATGCTTGTGTGTAAGGTGACGGAGTGATGTGCACCAGCCAAGGCTCAGTGAGGCGACCTGAGGCTTCAGCCGAAGTTGAGGGGCGGACTAGGCCTCACACAAGCAATAACTTTATAAAGAATTGAGCAAAATAGCTTAGTATAGCCAACGTGTGCTTGCTGTAGAGCACACATCACTGCGTGAGGCAAAAAATATCGCAATCTTAAATTTCTTAAGATTCCTGAATATTTTGTTGGCAAAACATATCGCAGACAAGATCATTCTTGTTTGTTTATGAAAAATGGAAGAAAACTTATTAATTGACAACACAGAATATTTGAAGAGTGGTATCCATATCGGTACGAAATTTAAAACGAAGTATATGAAAGATTTCATATACAAAACTCGACCTGATGGATTATCAGTCATGAATCTGAAAAAGATTGATGAACGG
>NZBF01000002.1 GCA_002687775.1 Nanobdellota archaeon | reverse complement strand
ACATTATCAATTTTTTCTAAATCGACAGAGGAAGAATCTGTAGAAGATGAATCGTTACAAGAAGAAGTTGAAGAGTTAAATAAGGAAGTTGTTTCTGAAAAGGAAGAAAGTCCTGTAGAAGAAGAAAAAGAAGTTCCTGAAGAAGTAAAAAAACCTGAAACTAAGAAAGAAGAAAAGGAAATAAAAAAGAAAGAAATTAAGCCAAAAAAAGTAGAAACTCAGGAAAAAACAAAGAAAACTGAAACTGAGGATAAGAAAGAAGAAGAAGTTCCTGAGCCAAAAGAAGAAGTAATTGAGGAACCAGAAGTTAAAGAGGAAGAAGTTGTTGCCCCTGAACCAGTAAAATCATTCTTTGCAAAAACAAAGGAAATTTTCACAACCAAAAAAATTACAGCTGAAAAGTTTGATGATTTATTCTGGCAACTTGAATTAGTGTTATTGGAACATAACGTAGCAGTCGGTGTTATCGAAAGAATTAAAGATGACTTGAAAGAAGAATTGGTTGACAAACCACTTCCGTTAAGTGTGTCAAAGAAAGTTGAGTCAACGTTGAAAAAGACAGTGTTAGATGTATTAACCGTAGATTCTCTCAATATTATTGATGAAATTAAGAAAAAAGATGAACCCTATGTCATTGCGTGTTTCGGTATCAATGGATCGGGGAAAACTACTACGGTTGCTAAACTTGCACATTTACTGAAACGAAATGGATTAACGAGTGTCATGGCAGCATCGGATACATTCAGAGCGGCTGCCATTCAGCAATTAGAGGAACATGGCAAGAATTTAGACATCAGAGTAATCAAACATGATTACGGTGCAGATGCAGCTGCCGTTGCGTATGACGCCATAAGTCACGCAAAGAAACATGACATAGATGTAGTCTTAATTGACACTGCCGGGAGATTACATAGTAATGTCAATTTAATGGATGAATTACAGAAGTTATGTCGAGTGACGAGTCCAGATTTGAACTTATTTTTAGGTGAAGCTATCACTGGTAATGATTGCATTGAACAAGCGCAGAAATTTGATGAGCACGTTGGAATTCATGGTATTATCATGACTAAAGCTGACATTGACGAGAAAGGTGGAACTCCACTTTCTATAAGTTATATTACTAAGAAACCGATTTTCTTTCTAGGAGTTGGGCAAGGATACGAAGATTTGGAAGTATTCGATAAAAATAAAATTATTGAAAAATTAGCTATCTAACTCGCTCGTAATTTACGTTTTCTCTTGGCCTTCTTCATTTTCTTACGCTGCCACTTCCAGCGCATTTGACCTTTCTTTTTCCATCGACGGGATGATCTTTTCATTTAAGAATCAAATTTTTAGGTGTTTTATAAAGCTTTTGCAATTCAAATGGTAGAATTCACTTTTTACGTTGTAAACCTAATTGGTACACTTCCTGTGAAAAAGCGTTAGAATCTTTCTTTGATTTCTTTCTCCAGAATACTCGTTTGCTTTCCCATGTTGCAGGTTTTAAGAATCTAAAATAACCAAAACTAAGTAGTGCTAAGAATAATATGATGCTTACAGGTAACCAAGGAATTTTCCCTGCAAAATCTTTGGCTCCACTAAAAATAGCTGCACCTGTCAACACTGAACCTTCAATTGCATCTTGCACTTCATCCAGGTTGTTAACTGCTTGTACACCGAGAGATTGAGCTTGTTCAACAAGTTCTAGTACGCGAACATAATTTTCGTTTGATAATGCTGCTTGTGCTTCTTCTAACATGTTTCTTAAATCTTCAGAATCATTTTCTCCCAATAATTCTTGCAATGTGACGATACCTTGCTCTGCGAAAACTTTCTGCGGACTTTCCCGTGGTTCCTGAACTTCTTGAATTGTTTCAACTTCTTCAGAAAATGATGGGGTTGTACGTGAAGAACTTGAAGAACTGTCACCAGATGAGCTTGATGATGAACTAGATGAAGAACTTGAGGATTCTGAGGACGAAGGTTCATCAACGTCAACAATAACATCGACAGTTGTACTGGTTTGCATGGTATTACCATTTAAATCCCTACATCGCACATGAAGTGTATCAGAAGTATCTTCAGTGTACTCTTTTGTTACTTCATGCGTCTGGTTGCCAGTGGTACTCATGGCAAGTAATGTATCGTAAGCAGCATCATTTACGTCATATCTGCATGTTGATGGTTCATTAGTTGTAGCCGTCAGTTTAACGTCTACTTCCTCATCTCCAGAAGAGGTTGTTGATAATGAAACAGTTGGAAGAGTTGTATCGTTGAGTGTAATCAATTGAGACGTACTTGCTTCGTTATTTGCAAAATCAGTACAAGTGACTGATAAGTTATAGTCACCATTGTATTGCTCAAATAATTCAACTTCTGTGGTAGTATTAAATAATCGTGCAGATGCAATCACTGAAGCATTTCTGAATGTGTAATTACAATCCGCTAGATTTGTCTCGAAAACTGAATAACTAAGATTCCCATATGAGTTGTTCAGTGAAGATGATGTAATGTTTACAACTGGCAACGTTGTATCAACTTCAAATGCACTCGTTGATGAAGATGAACAATCACTCGCATCACAACTGTCAACCCGCCAGAAATATGAATTTTCGGATACGGCTTGCGTGACATTCGTTTCAGAAACTGAAACATTTACTGTTGAAAAAATGAATGAATCATTGGTTGAAAGTAAAAAAGTGTATGAAAGAGTATCTCCATCAGTGTCATTTACATCACTCCAATCGAAATCTAAAGTCAAATTTGTTGTATAATTAATACTTGGTGACAGTAGTGTTGCTAATCCTGGAACAGAATTTTGAATAGTGATGGTGGAAGAATTCACTTGCACGCCGTTTCCTTCCCCATCATTTGGTATGATACCACAATACCATGATTCTCCAGTAGATGTTGAAGATGAATCTAATACTTGTGTTGTAGTGTTTGAAATTCCATCATTGTACCAAACAAAACTCAAATTTATTGAATCATTATCAGAATCTGTGACAGTTCCGTTCACGCAAGTTAAATTGGTTAATGTAGTAGCTGATGCTGGAGATACTGTTGCTGATGAGACAGTTGGTAAACTGTTTGCAACAGTGATTGTTCGTTCACTGGTTGAAGCAGTGTTTCCAATGAAATCTTGAGCGTAGATTCGGAATGTGTAATTGCCTTTAGCTAAACCAGTTTTTGCCGTTTCAAAATGGTATGCGGAGCCAGCCATCGATTCATTTGTTCCATTCCATTCAAGTAATGGAGTTGCGAGAATTTCTGATGACGAAAGGTTTATACTTACATTACTTGTTGTAACTGTATTATCATCAGGAGTTGGTGAGATAAGGGATAATGTCGGAGATGTTGCGTCAACGGTATTGAATGTCGCATTCACATCAATACGAGAAAAATCTACTCCCGTGTCACTATCTGAAATTCTTTTTCCTGTTACATTGAATGCTTGAATAAGTTGAGCAGGTGTTAATGACAAATTCTTAATGGCGTTGTAGTATTGTTGAATCAACGCAATAGCTCCAGCAACATGTGGTGCTGAGTAAGAAGTTCCTGAACCAGCATTACCAAATGTTCCGTCAAGTTTCGAAGACGTTATACTTGAACCGGGAGCTAACAAAATATCTGGGAAGTTTTCATGTCTGAATGCATAACTTGCCATGTTATCAGATTTATCAGTAGCTGAAACTCTCGTTGCATTTTTTATGCATGAGGGGGCAGCGATACCGTTTGCTTGGTTGTTACCATTAGTATTTCCAGTTGAAACAACAACACTAATATTCTTTCCCACAGCATTATTAATTAACGTTGCGTATTGAGAATTCACTTCAGAGTCGCAGTAACTTGTATATTGTCCACCGCCAAGACTCATACTTATGACAGAAATGTTATATTTCGTACTATTAGTGGTACACCATTCAATAGCACTCAGAACATCAGAATCTTTACAATTTCCTTGGGAGTTACATACTTTCATTGCAACAATATGCGCGCCAGACGCAACTCCCGTGTACGTTTCATTCGTTGATGCTACCATCCCAGATACAGCTGTTCCATGGCCGTTCACATCTTCAGGATCATTATCTTCAGTAGTGCAACCGTTATTATCTGCGCACCAGTCGTAACCGGCTATAACTTTATTGCACGTTCCGGAAATGAAACTTTCATTCGTGCAACTGCCAAATGCTGAATGAGAATAATTGATTCCAGTATCAATCACGCAAATGGAATGGTCAGTACCATCGATCAATTGTGAGTTTACCATTGTTTCTGAAATGTTTAAAATCGGGACTGATTCATCCAAAAAAATCTTGTTTATTCTATCAAGAGTAATTTCTTTCACTAATGGATTATTCTTGATTTCTTCTAAACCTTCTTCAGTAATTTCAGCAGAAATAGCATCGATGGTATCATATTCACGATTCAGGTCAAGATCATAATGAGTTTCCTCAAATCCTAGAATGGATTTGTCTGATTTAACATCAATGTCATCCAGGAATTCTTCCGTGTCTTCCAGAACAATGATTACTTCAGCTGTACCATCCTGATTAACTTCGTTCACAATATCAGAATCAATGTCTACCGCGAGAACAGCAGAGCTAAGGCAAAGTACAATAAGTACAAATGTAATTATTTTCATGATAAGTATAAATGCTGTTGACTACTGGTAAGACTTGTTCCGATACCTTCACCAACATTGAAAAAGTATTGTGAAATCACACCCGAAAAGGCTTCCAGGAATCCGATGCTCGCTGTATATTTGGAATATTCAACTTCGTCCATGCCTAATTGTTTTTTGAAATATTCTTCAGCTTCTTTTCGATCTCCTAACTGGTCAACTAATCCTAATTCAAACGCTTCAATGCCTAAATAGAATTCACCAGTTGCCAAAGCGGTTACTCTTGCCGTAGTCATTTCTCTATTTTCTGCAATTTCCTGAATGAAATAATCGTGAATTTTGTCTAATTTACTTTGTAAGATGACGCGTTCATCTTCTGTGAGTTTCTTCAGTGGTGTTCCTAAATCTTTCCGTGAACCAGCAACCATTCTTTGATACGTAATATTATAATTATCTAGTAAACCAGAGAATTCTAGATAACTGCTTATTACTCCCACACTGCCAGTGATTGACATTCTGTTTGCAATGACATGATCAGTGGCACTAGCAATCCAGTATCCACCTGAAGCGCCTACTTCTCTGATAACTGAAACAACCGGTTTCTTTGCTAATTTTATGGCTTTACCAATTTCATCACTTGCTACCGCTGAACCGCCTGGTGAATTAATTTCAATCAAGATACCTTTAACCAATGGATTTTCTTCAGCTTCTTCAATGAAATGAACAATTTGTTCAGATGAAGCAGCTGCTGAACCGAATGTTGAAGCGCCATTGCCCGTGATGACACCATTTACTGGGATAAGTGCAATATTCCCGCTTAAATGTTCACCATTGAATAAGATGAGAACGGGTAAAATAACGAATAAGAATAGCAGTAAAAACATCGAACCTAGGATAATTCCAGCGATAGCCCATGGAGACCTCTGTTTCACCTTCTTTTTCATAGTGGAAAGAGGAGGGATTTATTCTTAAATGTTTCTATGTCCTGAGGAATTACGAGAGTATTGGGCTTAATGGTGTTAAGTTTTCGGGGGTTTATGTTGGGGTGAGAAACTTGTTTCTCAAGTTTTTCCGTTGCAAATAAAAGGGACTGCCGTAACATTGGTCAGAGACCAGAAAGAACACTTAGGGGCTTAAGTTAAAAAATAAAATGACATTTAAAATTACAAAAGGTAAAGTTATATCAGCAGTGATTGGCGGATTATTAGGCATTATGGCAAATTCTGTTGATGTTAATAAATCTGAACCATATCAATTTACAAGTGCGCCAGGTCTTAGATTAGAAGGTTCAGTTGGTAGTGCAAATGGTTCAGGAATCAATCGATCAAATACTTTTCAAGATACTACATATGAATTAGATTTATTTGGTCTTAGAGTTCCATTAGCAGAGTATCGAGCTGTAAGTGATTGGAATGGAAATGAATTATACTCAGGTCGAGTTGATGGAGATGAACTCCAAACTGCAGATGGTAGAACTTTAGTCTTAAGAGCAAGTAATGATATTCCTGGATATTTTGCAGCTCAAGAATAATTTTTTATTTTAATATTTCTTTATTTTTTAACTTAAGTCCCTAAATAGTTTTCTCAAAAGGCAGTCCCGTTTATAGTTTAGTTAATAGTATCAATTTTGTCGTCAGTAAAAACATTGATTACTACATCAAGCAACGGAAAAATTAAAGAGAATCATCGTTAAGCCAAAGTCTGCGATTTGTCACAGGAGAGGAGCTGAAACTTCAATATTTGATGTCCCATAAACACTTAACACTAAAGTCATGTAATGAAAAAATAAGTGCCTGGGAGATAAACCCCCAAGCGAGTAGCGAGAGCTGGATTTGAACCAGCGATCTCCGGGTCCCTCAGAATATAATTCCTATGAGCCCGACGGGAACTCCTGACTTCCCTACCTCGCTATGCAATCTAAAAGGAGACAATTCTTTTAAAAAACTTTGCTCTTAGATTCCGTACTTTTCACATATTTTATTGAATCTCTCCACGTGCAAAGAGGCAGTGAATCCTATCTCTTTGAATTCTTTGAAATTTTCCTTCCTGTAGACAGAGACCCTGTACTGTATTGTCTTGTGCAAACCAGCAATTCTTTTTTTGACAAAAGAATGGATACCTAACTGTTTCAAGAGGCAATGGATTTCTGTCGCATAAATGTAGTGTTTTGTGTAAAAGCGTATTTCATAAAGTGATTTTAGCACAGATGCTTCCATGGCAAATGCTTCCCTTAGATAGGCTCTTTTTACTGAATCAGGAGAGTGAAAAATCCACTTTGGAACGCGCATTTCTTCATCTGATTTCGCAAAATCTAATACATAATGAAGAAAATGACAGAGCACTGTTGAATTTGTGTAAGTTTCATGTACTCCGCACCCCTCTCGAATGAATATTTTGTTATTTGGATTAAATAGTTTCGTTAGCAAATCCTTAAAGAGCAGGTTTTTATCAAAATCTTTCTTCTGACCAAAGTAAACTCTTTTTAGATCTTTGATTAGACTAGCATCTGGCATCATTCCGGCTAAAGCAGATACATCTTCGTTTAGTACAAAGGGTAGATTTATAAGAATTTTATTGGGACAATTCTTTAGTGTGACAAGATGCATGTCTTTTTTCCTCTTAACCTTAAATTTCTTCAGTTTATCTCGCTTAATGATTTTGTAGTTATTTTTCATTTTTATCCCCTCCAGGTTTTCACTTTTTCAAAACTTGGAGTTTTTTGGGGAAAAGAGACCATTAGCTGAACTCGTTAAATGGGTTTCGTGTTGCAAACCGAAATACTTTTAACAAGAGTTCTGCGAGGTATCTTTTTCATTATTTGAGAAACGCATTCCTATATAAATTCCGTCCAAATGTCCAGTGACCAGTGGACTAAAGATTAAAACTTTCTAGCAACTATTTAGAATTCTCAATATATTTCAACAACAATCGTACACCAGCACCAGTACCGCCAGCAGCGTGGTAATGCTTTGCATCTCCGAAGAATGCTGTCCCTGCTATGTCTAAATGTACCCACGGAGTTTTGTCAACGAAATGTGATAGAAAGTGACCAGCTTCAATCGTTCCAGCGTCAAATCCTTTCCCACTGTTGCGCACATCAGCAATTTTACTTTTGATACCTTCCTTATAATCATCCCAGAACGGTAACCGCCAGACTCTATCTCCAGACTCTTCGCCTGCTTTCATGACTTCATGCGCAAAATCTTCATCAGTTGATAATAATGCTGTCGCCCAATATCCTAAAGCTACAACGCATGCTCCTGTCAACGTAGCAATGTCAATCATTCTTTTTGGATGATAATGTTTCTCAACGTAACTTAATCCGTCTGCTAAAATTAACCGTCCCTCAGCATCTGTATGGTTAACTTCAGCCGTTTTTCCATTGTAGAAGGTGATAATATCATCAATTCTAAACGAGGAACCACCAGGCATGTTCTCTGCTGTTGGAACGATTCCCACAACACGTTTCTTCAGTCCCAGTTTTGGTAGAGCCTTGAATACACCTAAAACAGCAGCAGCTCCGGACATATCAGATTTCATGTCTTCCATGAATTTTGCTGGTTTCGTATTGATACCACCAGCGTCAAACGTCACACCTTTCCCAACAATAGCGAGAGGTTTTTGATCCACTGGTCCGTAATCAAGAATAATGAAATACGGTTCATGGGCTGATCCTTGACCAACCGCAGTTAACCCGCCCATGCCTAACTCTTTTATTTTCTTTTTATCAAAAATGGTAACTTTTACATCTTTCAATTTCTTCGCTTCCTTTGCTAAATATTCAGGAGTTACCTCATGAGGAGGACCATTGACAAGTTGTCTCGTGTAATTAACAGCTTCACAGATTACTTTCGCTTTCTTTAATGAACTATCTTCTGAATCTTCCTGCAATAAGTGAACTGATGAAATTTCTGTTCGATCTTCTTTTCCCTGCGTAACATAATCAATATATTGATAATTTCCTAAGAAACAACCTTCCGCAAATGCTTGCACTTGCACTGTTTTTGGTAACTCATTTTGAATGTGAACTACTGATGCGATAGATTGTGCATGTAATCCTTTTGCTACCCTGACAGTATTACCAGCTAATCGTCGCAGTTGTTCAGAAGTAAACTTTTCCTTTTCTCCTAAACCTAACACGAGAACTTTCTTTGCTGGAATTTTTCCCAATGTGCTGATAGAAATTTTTTGATTGAATTCTCCTTTAAAGGCCTTACTATGAATGGCTTGCTTAATTTCCTTTTGAATTTGATCTGGTAACTTTTGAGTAAAACTGTTATGATGTTCATCTTTCCACATACCAACTAAAAGCAAGTCAACGTCAATGTCAGAAATGTCTTTCTTTTTAATATCAATGTTCATAATTAAAGGGAGTTAGAGATTCTTTTTAAGCTTTGTTATAAACGGTTAAATGTTTGTTGTAGAAGACGAGCATCTTCTTCAATATTTGGACTTTCACAGATTGCCATACCTTTGATATTAAATTCTTTGAACACTTTCATTAAATCTTTATAATTAAAATCTGAATCTTCTAAATTTAAATGGTTACGTTCACCTTTCTCACTGTACGCAATTCCTTCAATATGCATGTGCATGTTATCTAACACATGTCTTCCTAATCCTTTTTCTAATTCTGTCAGTATCATTCTGAATTCTTCAGGTGTGTTAAATTGTCCGTTACTTCGTGCGTGATGATGCGCCCAATCAATCGTTGGAAGTACTTGCTCACAATCTTGACTTAATTTGATGATTTCACGTAAATTTCCCCATTGTGTTAATTTACCACCTGTTTCCGGTCTGAGCCATAATTTAATTCCCTCATCCTTGTACACTTTGATAATGTTTTGTACTTGCTCTCTAACTTTTTCATACACTTTAGCAGGATCTTGTTTCATGTAATATGCCATGTGGTAGCAGATGCTCCACACGCCTGATTGTTCAGCAATTCTGCTAGCTTCAAGAATTCTTTTAACACTTGCATCCATCTTTGCTTGATCTTGAGAATTGAGATTGACGTAATATTGACCATGACTTGTTAACTTAATGTTATGCTTCTTTGCTTGTTCTTTAATGCCTGGCGCTTTTTCTTCAGATATGTGAACCGAACGTACAAATTCAACTTCCATGGCATCTAATCCTAAGTCTCTCACGGTTTTAATACCATTCAACATGTTCCGCGGATTAGTTGAATGAGGAATACCTGCAGTGCCGAAAAGTAAGGAGTTCATGGTGTGTTAAGGAAAGAGGTTGTATAAAAAGTTAGCCTTTCCTTCGGCTGCGTCCGGAAAAGAATAAAAGTGTATACTGATTGTTTAGTTTATGCAAACAACAATCAAGTATACACAAGATAATGAAATATACAAACTCATTC
>NZBF01000001.1 GCA_002687775.1 Nanobdellota archaeon | reverse complement strand
TTCCAATGGTAGTATTTTTTATTTTATATCTCATATTGCGTATAGGAATTAATGTGATTCTACCCATTATATTCAATAATGCTGCTATAATACTAATACAACTGTTTAATTTGCTCATTATGTTACTACTTTTTAACGTTGTGATATCACTCTACTACAATTTTGGTAGAGAACAAAAAATAATGAATAGTTTTGGAAAGGCATTCACACCTAGTAAAGAAAAATTCATGGCATTTGTTTTACAATATGGTGTTGTACTCATAATTTCATTTCTCCTCTATCCGTTACGTGATTATTTTTTTCTTTATCCAACAAGGCAAATGGTTATCGAAGTAATCATACTGTTTGCGTTTCTTACATGGATGAGGTTTTATTTACTAGATGTCTATCAATCTATCAAAGTACATAACTAACAGTACACTAAAAGTGAGAGTTGTTCCAAATTCTAGCAGAACTGAATTAGTTGAAGAAAATAACCAATTGAAACTGTACCTAAAATCAGTCCCAGAAAAAGGAAAAGCTAATCGAGAATTAGTCAGATATTTTAGGAGATGCTTAAAACTTTCTGTGGAGATTATTTCAGGTAAAACGAGTAGAAATAAGGTACTAAGAATTCTATAATACCCGTAACCTGACGCCTGCATCTTTCAATAATTTCGTGCCAACGTCATCAGGATACGCTACTTGAGCGACAACTTCAACAATGCCAGCATTAATAATCATCTTTGCACAAGTTGTGCACGGAGTAAATGTAGTATACAATATAGCTCCTTTTGTTGACGTACCGTTATACGCCGCTTGAGCAATAGCATTTTCTTCAGAATGACAGCAAATGCACGGTTCACTATATACTCCAGATTTAATTTTTCCAAGATGCCGGGATGTACATCGTTCACATCCACCTTTTGTACAATGTTCAATTCCCTTCGGACTTCCATTATACCCAGTAGAAATAATCATTTTATCTCGTGCAATAATCGTCCCTTTCTTTGCTGACATACAGGTGCACCGCATTTTTACCTGCTCTGCGATGTTCATGAAATATTCATCCCAATTAGGTCGTTTATCTTGTAATCTGTACAACCAATGTTCAACCAACTTCTCAGTGTGAACTTTCAACTCTTCAACTGTTGAATTGTTCTCCATGCGGATTTCAGCCATCCGCGCAACAGTCTGTAACTGCTGCGCGTTCGGATTGGTTGAATTCTCTTGCGCCTCTTTCTCCCGTAATCCCTCAAGTGTCTTTGGATCGCTCTCCCTATTTCTTTCAATGATACGCTTCAGACGGACATCTTCAGATGCCACAACGTTCACCATAAGGAAATCGTCTCGTTTCTGTAACCGTTCGACTTCTTTCGGATTTCTAATTGACGTAAAAATGTAATTTTCTCCATCTTTAACTTGCTCTAGTGCTAATTTTGATAAGATACTTGCACCGTGACGTTCACGTAATTCATTGCCTAAAGCAATTAAATTATCTCTGGTAATTTCTTGATTTCGTTTTTTTAAACCATCGCGAAGAATGTCTGAGAATGAAATGTGCGTGAAATTCATCTGTTCAAGAATTTCAGCCATAGTATCTTTTCCTGAACAGTAATTTCCCGTCAATCCAATAATCATACATATCAAGAAGAAGAGTTATTTAAATGCATTTTTATGGTTGAACATAGGGAATTGAAACAGTTATGTGCAAGCCAATAAATGTATTTAAAAGGAAATTGTTTCTTTTTGCTCATCTATGGTGTATTTCTAAACTCTTTTCATATGTCTGACACTCTGCAGCAAGTAATCGTCTGTGACATCTTTCAGTGGTTTCTTCTACACAAAGAAGTGTAATATCAGTTAATGTAGCTCGTTCTGCTAGTGATTGTACGAGCGTACTTACTGATTGTGTTCGCAAATGGTGTGTATATCGACGTTCAAAATCTTCCCAAGGAAGATCCCGTTTGTAATAATCACCGATAAGTTTTGCTGGCGGAGCGAGTTCTTGTAACCATTCATCAAAGCATTGTGGAGTTATTCGTGGATCGGGAGTTTTACCGTCGTTCAATGTATGACGACTCATGACAGAAATTCGTATGCCATCTGAAAGTTCAATTTCTTTGAAAATGCATTTTGTGTAGAGCATCTATAGTTTTATTGTTTGTTTGTTTTATATTTTATCCAACTACAAAGAAATTTTTGTATGCAAATATATTTATTGTAGTAAACTAGATTATACTAATTACATGCTAGATAATTAACTGTCATAATTAATTTAAATGAAAAACTTTTTGTGACATGAGGTGAAAGATGCAACAATATAGTGATTTAGAAAAAGCAGCTTTAGAAGTGTTTGTGACCAGTGCAGAAGATCCTATTTATGCTTGTCGGGCTGATTTACCGCCGGAAGTTTTTGGTGCATTTGGTTCTTTTTTCAGTAGAAATCCAAAAGATTTACGTGGTCATTTGTTTGACGCTATTCATGGAAGAATAAAAGGTCACAAAATTGATGATGAATCCGCAGCACAAGAAAATTTGATGAAGTTAGCTGGAGGAGAATTTTTGAGTCCAGCTGAAGCATTAAGAAGTGGTGTTTCAAAATCTCAAGCCTTTTTCAGAGAATGGTATGGAAAATATAGCCACAAAAGTATTGCAAATACTGTGTGGATTCCTTTCGTTGGAACACAAGTAAGTCAATTATTTGCACGGCAGTTGGCATTTGATCAATTGGCTTTCTTTATTGAACAATCAACACGTTATGTGAAATTTGATGTTGAAAATTTACATATGGATGCTGCTATTATGAAGAGTT
Organism: Nanobdellota archaeon; assembly: GCA_002687775.1. The sequence continues at coordinate 19,623 of NZBF01000001.1, read as the reverse complement.
CACATAGAGATTTGTACATTGGAACTCTCCAAGAGGCTGCAGACGCATATCAACGGTTTACAGATCTTGCTGCCGATCACCATGCTAAAGAGTGGCCTTTTGACCGATGGTTGCGTTCCAAAGAGGGACAAGATGATCCGATTGCAAAGGCAGAGGATAAAAGTCAGCGGAGAGCATACAGGCGTGAACTAAAAGCCATGGCGTTTGATGTGGCACGATTGTTATTACCTCAAGCAGTTAAAACTAATATTGCTTGGATTCTTGATGCACGTTCGACAGAGTGGGACATTGCTGCTTGGAAAGGACACCCATTAACTGAAATTAGGAGGAGCGCTGAGTTGATTGAAAAGGCCGGTGGTGCCATTGCACCTTCGTTATTGAAATATACAGAAGAGAATCCTTACTATGGTGAGCAGTATCGGAATTTTGACGGCGCTTTGTTTGCTGATTTGCCAGCAGAATGCATGAAAAAAGGTGTCGATGTTATTTCTTATGATCCTGATGCACTAGATAAAAGTTTAGCAATGTTATTATCACGAAATAATCGATCGGCAGATGTTAGTCGTTTGCTTGGTTTTGTTAAAGACAAATTAAACTTTGATGATAAAATTGAAATATTACGAACAGTTACAAAGAAGCGTGGAAGACATGACGAATGGGTTGATGTCGAAGAGGCATTCGATTGTATGAGTGTAACAGTTCAATTCAGAAGTGACATTGGTGCCATGCGCGATTTGCGACGACATCAAAAATGGGATAGAAATGAAGGGATTTATACATTAGATAATGGGTTTTATTTACCTGACGTTATCAGAGAAATGGGAGCTGAGGCTGTTAGTACATATGAAGAAGTGATGGGAAGAACGTTTGATGCTGAGCAAATTATCCGTAAGGACTTCCCGCACGCAGCGCAGTATTTAGTTCCGATGGCTGCCATGCATAGTATCACTATGAGAGCAGGGTTAGACCAATTCCAGTATTTTGTAGCAACGCGAACAACGCCGCAGGGACATTTTTCTTACCGAGAAGATGCGTACAATTTGGCAACTGCTGTCTGCAAAGCACATCCTTGGCTATTAGGTTTGAAAGAATTTCCTGAGGGTAAGGGTATTGACGAGGTGTATGAAAATGCTCCACTGAAAGGAATATTACGACCATACATTGGAGAAACTGGATTGCATACTTAGAATGGAACTTGTCCTCATAGCAGCAGTAGCGGAAAATGGAGCCATTGGAAGAGATGAAATCATACCATGGCGACAAACCAAGAAAGATCGTGTCAAATATAAAGCAGACATGGACAGATTTGTTGAATTAACCGTTCCACATCCAGTTATCATGGGACGGAAAACGTACGAATCTATCCCAGAAAAATACCGACCATTACCTGGGAGACGAAACATTGTGTTAACAAGAGACCCAAATTTCTTTGAAGAAGGTATTACCGTTGTGCGTTCACTAGAGGAAGCACTTGAAATTGCACAGCATACCATTCCAGGAGGAAACATCGGATTTGTTATTGGCGGCCAGGAGATATATGAATTAGCCATGCCACTTGCAGATAGAATTGAATTAACTCAAATTCATCGAGAATATGAGGGAAACAAATTCTTCCCTGAAATTGATGATGCATGGTACTTACTAAGAAAAGAAAGACATCAAGATCTTTCATTTGATACATACGCAAGGAGAGGCGCAACATGACAGGGAAATTTATTGTAATAGAAGGAATTGATGGAAGTGGAACAACGACGCAGGCTCAATTGCTCAGCAATTACCTTTTTGAAAAAGATAAGAAAAATCTTGTTTTTCTTACGCGGGAACCAACAAAATTATCTGATAAGGGTAAGGAACTACGAAGAAGGTTAGCAGGAACATTAATACCCGGAGAAGAAGTAATTCATGATGCAGCTTATTGGGTTGATTTGTTTGTTAAGGATAGGGAATGGCATCTGGAACAATTCATTATGCCAATAGTAAAAGCTGGTGGGCAAGTAATTTCTGATAGACATAAATTATCTACTATTGCGTATCAGGCGGCTCAGGGATATGACATGGACACACTTATTGAACTGCAAAAGGATTTTTATCCGGCTGATTTAACCTTATTGTTTGATTTACCGGTAGCTATGTCAATGGCAAGATCTGGGAACAGAGAAGGTAACCCTGAGTATTTTGAAACGGTTGATCTTCAGCAGCGTATCAGAGAATGTTACCTTGTAGCAGCTGAAAAAGTAACAGACAACGTAGTAGTTATTGACGCATCACAAAGTATAGCAGAAGTAGGACTTGCTGTTCGTAAAGAAGTAAATAAACTATACAAATAGTTTACTCTTCTTCTTTCTCAACTTCTTTATCTTCCTTCTTAATGAATTTAGAAAGTTGATGTGAACTGGTCATTGCTTTGTAAGAAATTTTATTTTGAGAAGACATCATACCACCTCTTTTAAGTTAACATCTATCTAATATACAGGGATGGTACTCCCTATATAAAGATAGTGAGTTTCGAATATGTATTCTGGAAACTATTCTTCTTTGCCATTGGCACCATATGCCATGTCAAGTTCCAATTCGTATACGTCCGGGACCCCTATAGTTGGCTGAAGTTTTCCATAACTCTCTAATTGTGCTCCGATATCAAGATTCTTTTTTGGTGGAACGGGAACATCAAGTGTCCGTTGTTCAAGTGTAATCGTTTGTATTGTTTCTTCCATTGTATCCTCCAATATCTAGTCCACAACACAAAGGTTTGTTTATAAAGTTTTCGGGGCAGTGCCACTCTTCTGCTCAACGACAGTAACTAAATCTTCAGAAATAACATTCGAATTAACAGCATCAATCTTAATATTTAATATCTTTAAACTTTGCGTGACATAGGAAATGTTCCACATTAAGTGTGTCTTGAATTTTTGCAAGATAACGAAACCTTTCAATAGATGTTCAGCGGAATATTTCTCATTTTTTACTTCCTCATATTTTTTCAATGCATCCTGCTGTGATACAGTAACATGACTAAAATCAAGTTCTTCAATTGTTTTAGTTTCCTTGAACACTTCAGATTCTGGTTTCATTTCAATAGGATTAGACACAACAAAAATAGCTATCTTATCATGCTCCGGGATGTAATATCCAACTTCCCACGTTCCCACTGTAAATTGTTGATCAAGTGATCCGTAGAAATGGCTAATGTAAGAACTTGGAAATTGTTTTTTCCATTCTTTGAATATTTTGCTAGAATTTAAATCGTTAAACGCTGTGTTTACGTTCATGCATATTCTCTCCAAGTATGGTTGCATTTAGTACATTTAAAGAATCGTGTCTCTGGCTCATCAGCAGCGCGTGTTTGTTGTGTCCAATAATATGCTTCTTTATTTTCACATTCAGGACAAGTGGCTTCAATGACAGGATTTGTTTCAATGGTTTCAATGGCTTCAATTTTCTTCATTGTCTCGCCTTGCTCCCGGATTTCCCTTGTTTCGGGTTTATCGGAAGTATAGCCACAGCTACACCATAACACTCGTTTCCCGCCTTTATCCTTCGGACGTAGTATACTTTTGCAGTCTGGACAAAACATTTTTTGTTTATTTTTTGGTTTGTTTTTAAAGTTATTGGTTTACCGTTGTATATTTATACCCAACGGTCGGACAGCTTCAACGAAAAGAATTTTTATCCAACCCAAGTAAGGTATTCTTACTACACCCTTACCAACGATGATATCTTCAGTTACCCTCGCTTCATTAAGAGGAGCGGAAGTAATACTTGCCCGGTTATGGTCACCTTTTGTTTGGTAAAATGTTTGACCATCTTCTTCATATATGCGGACGGTTCTATGAATAATAGGTTGAGGCTTGCTACTTTTATACACTAAGACATCTCCCAATTTAACATTCTTAGCACTCATAAGTATGATGACATCTCCTTTATTAAAGCCATTCTTTATGGGAAAAGTAGAAAATTGATCTGCAGTAATTCCATGCTGTTCGTACCACGGACCACACGTTTTCCAATAATTGTCAAAACTGTATTTAAATTCATCCAAATGCGCACCGCATAATTGCCCGTTATGTAATCCATGTTCCATACTTTCAGAAACAACAGCAACAATTGGGAAGGGTGTTCCGAGAATTAATCCAATACCGGGATAAATAAGGAATTTAATAAGAAGAAAAGCTATCGCAATGTTTAGTAACCAGCTCCAGATACTATCATCTTCCCAGATGAATTTCCAAACTTTTCTCAGAGAGCTTTTCTTTTTCTTCATACGCTGCTTATTATCACGATGTTTAAAAAAGTAACGTTAAATAATCATGACAAGATTTTTATAGGAACATGCCGTTTTCAACTCATGTCACGGTTAATTGATGATATCAAAATGAAAAAGGAATTGAATGATATTAGTGACAAATTTGTACGGGATGAATTACGGAATTATTTGAAGAGGAATCATAAAGCAAAAAAGTTTCTCGCAACAGATTATAGTACCCGTTCTGCATATTACAAGAAAATAATCAAAGATATGAGGACGCAGTTACGAAGGTCGTACGGATTATTTCGTAGGAAAGGCAAAGCAGTAAAAAAACTCAGTCATGCTTCTGCAAAGGATATCTTACTTTCTCACCCGTCAACCCGAGAAAGAATGCCGTTCTATGAAGAATTGTATGATAAGATATTCAAAATAACAGGAAAACCAGAAATTATCCTTGACTTCGGGTGCGGATTGAATCCGTTTTCGTATGAATATCTGCCGAAGAAGCCAAGTTGGTACTATGCATACGACATAGCAGTGGATGAAATCAAGTTAATTGGTGACTTTTTCAGAAGATCGAGGATTAAAGGACGATCGTACACGTTTAACATTCTACAATTGAATAAAGTGAAAAAGTTACCTGAATCTGATGTCGCTTTTCTGTTTAAAATGACTGATGTTCTTGACCGGGGAAAGGGACATAAAACAACTGAAGAATTATTGAAAGTTATTCCTGCCAAATTTGTTATTGTTAGTTTCCCAACATTTACCATGAGTGGAAGGAAAATGAATTTCCCACGCAGAAAATGGATTGAACTTCTCTGTGACAGGTTGAAATGGAACTATGAATTGGTTGAATTCCCTAATGAATTGTTTTATGTTATTGAGAAATCTTAATTCTTCTTTAACAACGGCATATTTTCCACATGCTTAATTTCTTCCTTTTTCTCGATGTTCTTATCATACACAAAATTTTTCAAATGATTTTCAATAGTATCAAAAACAGTTGCGGCATCTGCACCAAGTTCATTCATGAAACCTTCCTCTAATGGAAGTTTGTACACATATTTGTTTATCACTGTTTTCATGAAATATACCCAAGGTTTTATGTTCCAATGTTCACGGTAATTCGTTTGTGACCATGCATCCAGCACAAAAGTCACTTTACCGTGCTGATATTCACTGGTAATTCCCTTCACTGTTTTTTCAACGTCAATAACTTCAGTTAACCGAAACTTTATTTTCAACATTAACGAAACATAATTAGTTTTAAATTTATACGGCCGTAACTCAATGTAAAATTCGCGGCCTTCAGGAACTACTTTCTGCTCAGATTTTTTTTCTTGTCTCTCATATCCCAGTGAATCAGTCGTTTCGTTAACTACACTAAACAATTCAGATACTGAAAAAACTCCTTCATATTCAAGAGTTTTATTGTCCATGATTAATTCAGATTCTGACATTTTAAAGTTCCCTCTGTGCATACGTTTCATATTTAAAGATATTCAAAAAGTTCTTGATACGAGTATGTAAATCTTCCACATCAGACAATAACCATGTCTCAGCTCGTGAAAATTGTTTCTTGAAAATGTATTTATCAAACATAACCCTCATGAACCACAGTAGAGGAGATTTCTCCCAATTAGAATGTCTATCACTGACAACGTATCCGTCAAATGTGAACTTCACTAATCCTTGGTTTAATTTCTGTGTACTACCATTCTTTTCTACTTCCACATCTTTAACATCCGTTAAGTTCATGGTAATCTTAATAACTAATTTGTAATAATCACTAATGTTTTTGAAGGGTTGTAGAATGATATGTGTCTGCTTCCCTTCAGGAGATAATATTTCCTGATTGATACGTTCCTCTTTATCCCATCCCTTCTCATAAAACCAACTGTCAATTAGCGCATATAACTTAGACGCATCAAATAATCCTTCATAACTAAGTTGCAGGTGATCAACAACAATCCTTCTTTCCGGCATAAGAATATTTAATCTTTTTATGCTTATAAATCTTTATGATTTTTCCCACGTGTTTTATGCAGAATAAGTACTACGAGAACTGTCAAAATCACACCCATGGCAAACCCTTCACCAAAGGGAGAAGGTTTCTTGAATGACACTTTTGTACGTGGTGCAGTGAAATAAATGTCCATGTCGCTTAACTCCAATGCATATTCAGCAAATAATAATGAGGACATGGGTTCAGATTCTTGCAGGGCATCTGCGTAATTAAGGTAGGAAAAACCAATAATGGGAAAAATGCCTTCCTCACTATTTTCTGCAATAACTCTCTTAGTCGCATCCAATTTTGTTTGAACAAATTGGTCAATATTTTCCCGGGGAACACTGATACTACTTAATATTAAATTTGAGTCAGCTTTCGCTTCACTTGCTTGAATTAAACATAAATTGAACCTGTCAGTTTCCAAACTTGCCTTTGCATCATCAATTTTTTCACGAGTATCTTGACGTTCAAGTAATCCACCAAGGACAAGTGTCACGTATTGAAACCGTTCCTCACTTTCTTGAATTTTTCTCCTGCAAGAACGTTCCAATATTTCATCATTAAGAACAAATTCCTTCCCGGGCATGGTGAAAAAAGTCATCCATGATAATGCTGAAAACAGTCTCTCTTCAGTGTATGCCAACGATTGTGCAACATTTTCCGATTCATTGAACGTTTCCAGTTGATTTCTGACATCATCCAACCGTTCAGCGACAATAATGGACGTTTGCAAGTCAGCAATGGTTTGTATAGGTTCAGAAAGCACGTTTTGTTCAATTACTTGAACATTTTTCTTCACAGAATCAATTTTTTCCTTCTGTTCACTTTCAGTTAAATTCTTTTTTTCATACCATAATCCCTTCAAATAGACGTTAGTTCCGAAACAAAAACTGGCAGCGGCGTAATAATTCTGTTCATCAACGGCAGAGTCAGATTGATTAAGTTGTCTTTGGATTTCTTCCCGTTCTTCATCACTTACGTTAAATTCGTTTACCGTTTGATGCAATTCAATTGTACGGACACAAAGATCATTCTGTAAATTTTGCATGATACTTTCATATTGTGGATTATCAGGTATCTGCTTGGTTTGTTTCAATGTCTTCCCAGTCATGTGGAACAAAACATCATTTAAATCAGCAACTTCCTTCACTGTAATTCCTAAACTTTCACCATATGTTTGCAAATTCGTTTCATTCGTAATCATTGTTCCTTGAGCGATAAGGACAGTTCTGATACTATTTTCAGCAGCAGCTTCAATTTTTTCCTTCACTCCACCAACTGGACCAATAACGCCGCCTGAATTAATAGTTCCTGTGATGGTGATATCTTCTTCGTAATTTAAATCTAGCACTGTGATGGCTGTCAAAGCGGCAATAGCAGCACCTGCAGATGGGCCGCCAATAATATTTGAATCTGCGCGAATGGTGTAAATGAAATCATTCTCAGAGCAATCAAGATCAAAGAATGAACAAGCTATATCTTTGGCAAATCTTGTTGAAATTTGTGTATCCATCCTTGTGAGAGGATATGTTTCTAAGAATACTCGGGATTCACCTTCATTCAATTCAACAAATAAATCAGCTTCACTTCCCTTTAAAACTCCATCAAGTTCTTGAACTGCAAGAAGAGTCATATGATTCCCCTGCGCGAGAACTGTTGGCACTACAAGAAGGAAAATGAGAATCACCAATTTTTTCATTGTTTTAGAAATTGTTTGATGTTAATAAAACTTATCTTTGAACACTATAATGTTTGTTTTGGAATACGTAAATAATTAAATAATACAAAAAAAAAAAATTTAATGGTATTTGGAGGACGTATTGGACAACCAACAGTTATGAACGATGATGTTCGCAGAAATTGTGACAAAATATATGGGGAAGAAAATTGGTTGTATGACGAAGGACATGTAGAAGTGGCAGGAGCATTACCATTTAATCCTCTCTATGATTTATTTTTTGTCACCTCAAATTCGGGGAAAGTTGAATCTGCCAGAAGATCACTTACTGATGTAACCGTTGGACAGATTGCTATGGATATCCCTGAGAATCTTGATACAATTGAAGATATTGCTTCGTATAAAGCAAATGTTGCTTATTCTGTGTTATGCCGTCCAGTCATTTGTGATGATTCGGGGTTTGTAATTCCCTCTCTTGATGGATATCCTGGTGTTAGGGTAGGTAGGGAACTGCAAGAGCATGGTATTGAAAGTTTTACCAAGCTTGCAACAAATGAGCCATTAGATGCCTATTTCGTGATGGCAGTGTCATATATGGATCATCGGTTGGATGAGCCGCAAATCTTTGTTTCAAAAGTTCACGGAAAACTTATTGGTGAGCAGAAAGGAGATTTGAATAAACCGTTTGTGAAATCGCCTTTAGCAAGTTGTTTCGTTGTGGATGGACAAGAAAAAACTATTGCTGAAATGACTGAACAAGAATATCGAAGAGATGCTACTACCGACCGTTGGGCAGCATTAGCAGAATTTCTTAGGAAATTACCTTAATCTTCCTTGCATCTTTAAATTGAATATGAATTTTTTTCTTGGTATGTTCGTTAAAAGCCGATATGTGCTTAGTAATTGCTTTCACAAGCCATTCTTCTCCCTGGTAAGATATAGTATCTCCACGTTTCACATGAATTACACGGAATAAGACAGTAACTCGGTATACTTCTTTGCCTTTCCTGACACCAAATAATTTGGCAGTGACGACAAGCTGACCACCAAATTTCTTCTGCAACTTTTTTCCTAATGCTTTAGTAAACTGCTGATCGCTTAAATAGTAATCAACGCCTGTCTTCAATTTGACCGCTTTCGCTATGGAGACGTTTCTTTTTTCAATTTCATCTAATGAAAATTCTAATACATCCTGGTTAACTTCTCGTAACTGCAGGATTGCTTCGTAATAGCCAAAGTGTCGTTCTTTCTTCATACTTGAGAAATGGTAGGTGTTTATTTAAGATTATCTTCTCTCTCCATTATTTCAACAGCCCCTTCCATCATGTCAATGAGACCTGTCCTAGCCTTACGGATGAGGAACCATTTGAAAGTTATGGCACTCAGACCTCCAACAATGATGACTCCGGCTAAATACCACGTATTTTCAGTGTTGAAGGCGATGATAATAGCAATCAAAAAAATGGCAATCGGTCCAAAGATCACAATAAGAAACTTCCACAATTTGTTCTTATCATTTTTCATATTTTCCACTGCTGCGGCATAACTTTCTTCATATAATCGATCTGATTCATCCATAAGTGTAAAATTGTGAATGGTTTTTTTAAATGTTATGTACGAAAATTATAAAAATATAAAGAGATATTCGGAGGAAATGACAGAGAAAATTGTACTTGTTGACTTTGCAGGTACCCTTATCAAGCCGGAAGTAATTGAGGAAGCAAACAAGTTAAGATCTGACAGTCAACTAAGAATTCTAGTTGAGTGGGACCACCAGTCAATAGACATGGTGGCATGTGATCCCCACTCAATTATTAAAATTCACTTAACATCTTCTGACCAGCACTAGCATACTTTTGCTTATCCAAGTACCGTTCGTAGAAACCCATATCGCTTATGTTACGTATATCATAAGCGGGGTTCCACAGACCAGAACCCCAGAACTTAGTTTTCTTAAGCCATGGGATCATTTGCAAAAGCTTTCGACCGGTAAACCCTCTCAGCTTTTTTGCAAGTTCAATCTTACTGTAAAGACCCATGTCTAAGATCATATGAACATGATCTGAGTCGAAAGCAAGCTTCCGACAATTTATCTCGTAGTAAGCAAATGCTTGATACAGAAGAGCATCCATAAGTTCTCGAACACCAAGGATGTCAAAGATTTTGTGGCAGTACTTCACTTTAAAAGTAGCCATTACCCATATTTCACCTACAGCAGAGCTGTATCTAGTTGGATTTGATTTTTTCATATTTATCACCTACAAAAGTTTTATTTAGTTTAGAAAATAGCTAAAGCTATCAAAAATTATTTTGTTTGAAGCTGATCATAGCGGTTCCGCTGGTTACGTTTAACCACTAACGCTTTACGAAAAGTGTCCAAGTGGTACCCTTAATGCTTTTGGTCAGCTTCAAATTTTCTTAAGAATAAGTACTTGATAAAATGCACCCCTGATCACCGCTCCGCTATAGACCAGGAGAAAGCTCAGCTTCTACGCCAGAAAGACTAGCCGTGCTTAATGGAAAATTGGACATAGAAGCCCTCGAAAAATTAAGTAAAACCCGACGACTAGGTGAAAAAAACGCTTTCCGTTTGAAAATGTTGAATAATTCTAAAAGAGAGGGGGAATAAAATTCCCCCAACGCCTCGGGAGAGGATCGAACTCTCGACTTCGCGGTTAACAGCTTCGCCGGAAAAAAACCACGTAGTTTAATTCTCGCGCGCTCTACCACTAAGCCACCGAGGCATATTCCTTCCAATATCCCAATGATTTTATAAATATAGCGGTGAAATTACAACAATGAACATTTTACCCAACATTAAAATCATCGATCTTGCTTTATGGTTAGAAAAAGAACAGGCATTAATTATCTCAGATTTACATCTTGGATATGAAGAAATGTTAGAAAAGAGAGGTATTCTCACACCAAAAGTTCAATTAAAAGATATCATTGAAAGATTGAACAACATTCTCAAGAATATCAAACCAAAAACCATCATCATCAATGGAGATTTAAAACACGAATTTGGAAATATATTGAATCAGGAATGGAGAGACACGTTACGATTATTCAACTTTCTAGAAAAGCATTGTGAAGAAATTATCATCGTTAAAGGAAATCATGACCTTTTTCTAGGTCCACTAGCAAAAAGAAATAACATTCAATTATTGAAGCATATTGAAATGAACGACATTCTCATTGCGCATGGCGATGAATTAATTGATAAAGGGAAAACTATCATTATTGGCCATGATCATCCTGCCATCACATTAACTGACAACAATAAGAAGGAAAAGTTCAAATGTTTCTTGAAAGGCAAATGGAACAAAAAAAACTTGATTGTCATGCCTTCATTCCATACATTAACAACCGGCATGGATTCAAAGTTAGGTTCATTTTTAACACCATACATCAAAGACACAAAAAATTTTGATGTCTACATCAAAGAATTACATTTCGGTAAAGTTAAGAATTTGTAGTACCATCCCTCAGTTTACCATACACATCTTCTAAACTTACTAAACGACCACCCAAATCCCTAATACGTTCCACTCCTCTTTGTTTATATTCAGCCGATGCAGGAACACATAAATCATCAATGAAAACCACATCAGCGTCAGGAAATTGTTGTTTTACATCTTCGCCCCAATTTGCTACACAATGCCCTATTTCACCACCTGCAACATAATGGATTCCAGATGCATGGGGTGAAAGTGTATCCAAAAATAACTCTCTCGTTAATAAAGTTGGATAAGCTTCCAATAATTCTTTTGCTCTAGAATTACTATGTATGTCTGCTGGAAGCACTACTGCTTTGCTTAATGAATATAATTCAGTCAAATGTTCATATGCAGGATCAAAACCATTTCTTTGACCTTCATTAATTAAACAAGATAGGCCTACTGCATCAAGATTCATATTAGTTATAACCTCAATCATTAGACCATGAGAAATATCCCGTATAGGAATAATAGGTAATTCGTGTTTAGTAAAAAAATCAACCAGCTTTTTCAATTTTTTCAAAGCTTCATCACAAGAAAAATAATCTAAATCCTGTCCCTCAAACTGGTGAAAATACATCCCAGGATGAACGATGTGTAATAGTGCATTCATGCAAAATCATAGAAATTACAACTCAAAAGTCTTATGCATCTTTAGTATCACCCATTTTTGTGTATTCTTCGTGGACTGGATGATCTTCAGATAATAATTTTCTTTTCTTCTTTTTTTTCTTTTCTTTCTCTTTTTCCATAACAAAACTAAATCAAAGAATTATATAAACGTACTGTTTGTGTGGGGCCTAGTCCGCCTCTCAACTTCGTCGCTTCGCTCCTCAGGTCGCTTCCCTAACTTTTATTCACACTCATGTCACTTCGCTTTGCTCCGTTCGCGACATTGCTATTCGCAATGAATCGTCATTTACACACAAACACAAACTTTAGCTAATGGAAAAGTATAAAAAGGACTATGAACTCCTGTATAGAATGCACGCGCCAGGTTTACATCATCGACGGTTCTACATTTTTATGACCACGATAGTTGTTGGTGCCATTCTTGTGTTGATGGTTATTAATGATGACGGCCAGTTTGACATTCTTACTTCTGCAAGTGTTGGAATCGACTCTTTAGAAGATGTTGTCCAGTTCGATGAAGACACAGGAACGTATTTAGTAAAAGATAACGAAATTACGTTAAGAATTGAAACAAGTACCATACCTGTAACTGATGGAGGTAAAGTTGCTGTTCAAACACTAACCATCAATTCACGAGATATTAATAATAAAATTCGCATTAATAATGAAGTTCTGGAAGTTCAAAATTTGGAAGAAATCACATTAGCATTGGAAGGATTTGTGGGTGACGTAAGTTTTGATGATTTCATTCTTACATTAAGTGGTGAAGTTAATAGGGCTTCTGTTAATGGTGTAGGTATCTCAACTGCAGGAAGGTTAGCTATTTCATTTGACAGGTTATCGTATGATTCATTAAACGTAGAAGGTATCCGCCTACCAACTGCAACCTTGTATGCAACTGATGGAAAATTAATCATCCCTGACAAGTTAGACTACGGCTTAGCTGGTGACGACGTCCATTTAACAGACTTCCTTGGTAACTTTAACATTGGATCTGGTGAAGAAAGTTTTGTTGTTCTTGACGGCCAAGTGAAAGGTGTTTCCGTTGCTGGCGGATTAATTATGGAAGTTAAATAAAGAAATTACAAATCATTTCTAAACATAAAATCGCTTCATATAAGAAATTTCTCACTTAAATCTAAAAATGTTTTGTTAACTTTCAACTTTGTAGACATTTCTCTCAATTTCAAAGAACTTGGTCCTTTATGCGAATCCATAAATTGTTGCAATTCAGATACTTCAGTGTTTAATTGTCCAATCAATTCATGAGGCGTTTGAACGTCCAACGTTTTCACTTTATGTAACAATCCACGCACATCCACAGACCTATGTAGCTCAACTGGAATATGTTTAAGAAGTTGCTCCCTAAGATGCATAAAAATAGAATATTCTTGAAGTTAATAAATCTTGTGCTAATACAATCCTTGCTTCTTCAACAGTTTTTTCTTTTCAGCTAACCGATATTTATCATATTTTTCGTCCTGCAAAGAAACAGGTCTTGGCCTAACAGTCACAGAAGAACACTTGGGACATTCTTTCTCCATAGTGTATTGTTCACATGTTCCACAGTAATGAATGTGTTGCATTATGCTCGCTCAAATATCGCTGTTGAAACTTTATCAGTGAAGGAATCAAGTAACTGTAATGCTTTCTTCAATGTTTTCTCAGCAGGTTTGTAATCAAAATCTTCAATCCGTAACTGAAAACGCCCACCACCTAAATAAAACACACGCAGAGTGTCAGAAACATTTTCAATGTCCATTAACACTTTCCTGATTCGCTCTGAACCGTCGCCTGCATAAGTTTCAATGGTAATAGTACCTGAGATAGAAATTTTTTCAGGTTTGAATTTTTCCAAGACAGATTCAGTTATCAATGTAGCTATTTTTTCTTCTACACCCATTACTTTCAGATCAGCTTCACCATCAGCAATATCACGGAAACAACTGTACAAGTAATCATACTCTTTAAAGATAGGTTCAACAAGAACATCATATAACTTGTTTAATGGCATGTCTAATTGTTTGGCTGCTTGCTTAACTAAATTTTCAGCTTTACTTTCTTGCTTAACTGCTTCTAATTTTGATCGTTTTTGATTGGTATTAACTCTTCGCAAAGATAAATCAATGTGCCCTTTTTCTTTATTGATTCGTAAAATTTTACACACAACTTCCCTGCCCTCAGAGACATAATCACGTAAATTTCTAATTCTTCCTGGTGAAACTTCAGAGATATGAATCATCCCTGAAATTCTATCATATTCTAATAAATCAGCAAACACAGAACTTGGAAAAATCTTGGTAATTTTACATAACACAATATCATCTTCTTGTGGTTGACCCTTTTTTCTATATAACATTAAGAAATTACTCCAGCACTTCCAATACTCGAGCAGAAATTCGTGATTTTCCACCGGTCGGATAGGCTAATTCTTTACCACAAACTAAACATTCAACGACACTTGCCGCATTACCGAATATGATTTGTTCATTCTTACACTTTGAACAACGAACTTTGATATATTTACTCCTCATATTAATTCTAACCTCTTAGATCGTTTTCCTGTTTTCTGCATGTGTGTTTTACTGCACGTTGAACAGGTATATCGTAAATCTGACTTCTTACTTGTTTTCGCTCCAGTCATTTTCCACTTTGCGATTGCTGGTCGTGAGAAACGTCCTAAGTTACCTCGTCCAGCACGCCCACCTCTAGCGATTGCTCTCTTTTTGGAACCTCTACTTTGAGTGTGAACTTTATTCAGACCCTTAAACTTCTGTTGCACTACTTTATGCTCAGTGTGAGTCTTACAATGCTTACATAATCGTTTTTTAGTCTTAGGCAATTTCATATTTTAGTTAGGAAACCGACTGATTTATAAAGCTTTTCACCGATTTATTCTTCATGAACATTGAAGTCGAACTCAGAAGCTTCATTTCAAAGGAATTATACTTAAAATTAAAGGATTTCTTTGAAAAAGAAGGACAATTAATTTCGAGTGATAATCAAGAAACTCATTATTTTGATACTATTAAAGATATTAGAATTCAAAGAAACAATTATTTTTCAAAAATTTGGATGAAGAAAGGAAAATTACATGATAACCATAGAGAAGAAATGGAAATAAAATGTGGTAAAGATGATTTCAAAAAATTAATTCATTTGTTTGAATCAGCTAATATTTCAACGACAATAAAATGGTTTAGAAAACGCCACACATTTGAATGGCAAGGTATTTCTGTCATGCTTGATTACACTAAAGGATATGGATATATAATTGAATTAGAGAAAATGTCAAATAGTGAAGAAAAAGAACAAACTGTTCAATTACTCAAACAAAAATTTTCTCAATTGAACATCCCCATTACTCCTAAAGAAGAATTTAATGAAAGGTATAACCATTATAAAGATAATTGGAAAGAACTTACACAAGAACTAAATTCTCAGTAATCTTATCAATTTTTCCTTCTGCATCAGGACCAATTCCAAGGCAGGTAACTGTTCCTGGTTTCACCACTGTGTGACCAGCATCGGTAATTAAAGAAGTCACTAAACTCTCTTGCATGGCTTTCTGCTGAACTTTTTTCATTTCAGATAAATTCTTTACTTTCAGAACAATCTTTGGCATACCATTGTCACGCCATTTTTTCACTAATCGTTTTGGACTTTTCAGAACACAATCAACAGATGCGTGACAACATTGAGCTGCAAGTTTTCCTTTTGGTAATTTCAAATCACTTCTTACAATGATAACTTGTTTTAATTGTTTTTTCTGAAAAACCATACTAAAAGAAAAATAGTTAGGATATAAAAATTATACCCTCAATTGTTTCCTGAAATACTCAACGAAATACGGTGCATCCACCCAAACAGCAGAATCATAATTCTTATGAACAGATTTATCATCAGTTACCATGAATAACAATTCTTTATTGTCAACAATGCAATAACGACAATCAATTGCTCCATTCAAAGCCATGTTTGCAAATTTACCCATTTGAGTAATAATTTCCTGTTCAACTGAGGCAGGAGCAACAATGGTAACATCAACTCCCCGTTGTGAGGCTCGCCGTAAATGACTTTGTAATGCATCAGCTTTACGCATCAACCCATCAGCAGTTGTCATGATAAGAACACTTTGCTTTGCATTTTTAATCATGGTAATCATTTGGTCATAAATTTTATCTCGACCTCGAAATGATCCACTTCTATCAGTCGGATCAACTAAATCAATACCAGTGGTATGTAAAGAATTTAATTCAGCTAACATCTCAGATTCTTTCAATGAATCAAGAACTTTTGTTTTTAATTCAGCTTCTTCACCAACTTTCTTTTTCACTCTCTCAACAACTTCCCGAGGGGGAACTGCCAAGTATTTGATAGGTTTCCCAACCTTAACCATGATAAAACCTTTTTTCTCTAGACTCTCAAGAACATCATACGCTCGTGAGCGTGGAACATTACTAATATCTGATAATTCACCTGCTGTAGAAACACCCCGCGACAATAAAGCCACCCATAATTTACTTTCATAGGAATTTAATCCAAATTCTTTAAGCTTATCGATAAAATCTTTTTGAACAATCATTGGTATTTCCCTCGTATTGGTTGAAAAACACCCGTCAGAACTTCTTTTAGATTCAAAGGGTCGAATTCTTTATAAATCTTTCGAACTGGTAATGACTAAATAGTAGTCATTCACTGTCTACAGTGAACAAAACATTATCTTTCACTTCAAATAATCCAATCCTTGCACCTGCATCCAACCACCCATGAGCATAATTCAAAGCAGCAAATGCTAAAACTAAATTATTTTTCTCAGAAAAGAAATATTGAGCATCTTGGTAATACCGAGAAGCCATGTCAAGAAAATCTTCTGCCTGCTCTAAACGAGATTGATCAAGAGCTTGTTTAACTTTCTCAAGGGCTTTACCAGTTACAGAGAAATAACGGTCAAGTTTTTCTTGACTTATCGTGTTCATTTTTCTCCAGGTTCAGGTCGTTTAACTGTAATAGGAAGAACGCCAGCTTCAAATTCTTTCAAAGCAATTTGAACCGGATTAAATTTCATAGCTTCCAAATCTTCTTGAGAAATATCTATCAAAAAAGGAGCTCCACTCGACAATTGAAGCGCACGGCTACCAATCATTCGAGCTTTCTCATACTTGGTAAATTTGAAAGTTTCAGTCATCGTAGTGCTTGATTTAGCTTCTCTCTTAAAAACTTTGCCTTCTCTAATGCAATGTCTACAATATTTCCAATTTCTTCAATTGAAAATGGAGCGTCTCCACCTTTTTGCAGTGCAACGATACTACCATCGGCTGTACTTGCCACTGTTAACCGTGCATCTACTGCTTGTTCTTCAATGAACAATGGATCAACTACAAATTGTCCCTGAATCTTCCGCACTGTCACTGGTAAAGCTTCCTTTGAAACCGGTAACGATTTATCAGTTCGCTTCATGTAATCAATGACACCATTCTCATCAACTTCAGGCAATTTAGCATTTTTCAATGCCGCCATTGCTCCTAAACCTGCAGCGTCAAATAAGTTCCCTGCATCGTTCACTGCAACAATATCAATGGCTACAAACCAACATTGTTCACCTGGTGTGATACACAACTCTTTAACATCAATTGCATGACTTTCACGAATTCCTCGATCAACCACTCGCGATAATTCAATCGCTTTAATTTGTGGTGGTCCTGGATCGTAGTTTGGATTAGATAACGGTGTCAATTCCGCATTTACCATGATACCACCTTTGTCAGGTGAGTCAGGGTACGGCTTTTCTACTGAAAGTTTAACTCCCACTAAAACTTCCGTTTCTCCAATGGTTACTCGTGCTGATCCTTCAGCAGATTTTGTGATTCCTACTTCTACGGTAACAGGTTCTCGAAAGTCAGTTAATCCCCGACCATCTACCCGTTTACCGTTTTTTGCTAGTTCTATTACTATTGATTTGTTAATTACCATATTTTTCTTTTAATGACCTCACTTGTAATTCATATACTTCCTGAGAAGCTTTCTTTCCTAATTCTAAAGCTTCAATAAGTTGTTCTTTTGTAACTCCGCCATCCATTTGTAATAACGTAACTTCCCCCGTGTTTGGCAAGATTGCCATAGGAATATCAGCTACATTTTCTGAATAAGCTTCTTCATCATAGGTTAAGTCAACAAGAACTTTGTCTTCAACTTTACCTACGGAAACAGAAGTTACTATGCTTTTCATTGGAATTCCTGCATCTGCAAGAGCCATCGAAGCAGCAGTAATAGCTGCACACCTGGTACCTGCATCTGTTTGAGGGAATTCAACAAAAACATCTATGACAGAATTTGGAAATGCACTTAAATCGACAACTGGCGCCAATGCTTTCTCCATTACTAAAGATATTTCTTGTGATCTCCTGGAATGACCAGGTCTCACACGATTTCCATGACCAGAAAACGGCATCATGTTGTAATAACATCGTAACCGTCCTGCTTTTGGATTTCTTAACTTTGCAGGGTGTAGTAATCGAGGACCGTAAACAGCTGCTAATGCAACAGTATGACCTGTTTTAAATCGTGCACTTCCTACTGCATTAGGAATAACTCCCACTTTTGCTTCCATGGGACGTAATTCATCGAATTGTCGTCCGTCTAATCTTTTTGAATAACTCATTTTACTAATTTCTCCACTTTTTCAGTTAACCCTTTCTCGTGAGCATGTTCTTCAATGAACAAAATTGCTTGTTCAGCACGTAACTCATCTTCCGGAGTTCCTTTGATCCATACAAATCCATTCTGACCAACAGTAATTTGGCATTTGGTTGCATCTTTTACTAATGTAATCATGCTTCCTTGCTTACCAATTATCCGTGGTACTTTCATAGGATTAATTTCAATAATTCTCCCACCATCAACTTTCATTAACCCTGGTCCTTTCATGCTTAAATCAATCAAGTTCTGACCAGTAACCATGGTAATGTTCGCCACAACGAAATCGTCAATGTCAATAATTGAACTTAAATCTTCATCTTTTCTGATAAATCTTGTAGTCGCATCACGCACATTTAATACTGCAGAATAGGGTGTATTTGTTTCAATACGCCATCCTGACATTAAGATGTCAAACACTTTACCGATAATTTTATCGCCAGATTTAGGAACGTATGGTCCTTTGAATGGCATAACTTTCACGGCTCGTCCAGCTAATGAGACTAATCCCACAACTTGAGAATGAATGTGATCTCCATCTCTGTATGTGTTAGCTCCTGGTAAATAATCCATACCTACGGCTAACTTTTCTCCTGGTGTCGCAATCGACTTTTCTTCTACTAATAATTCACTCATTTTTTATCTTCCGCTTTTCTTATATATTGAGAATTTCGCAAGCGGATTTCGCGTCATTTTTTTCTCAGTTATAACCTCAGAACGTTCATTATTTAAAAACATTTGGGTTTTTATTGAGAAATGTTCAATTTGATAATTAGTTGACACTTTCTTTTTAAAGAATCGATAATATTACATTTTTGGTGAATATTATGGAAACTCTAACTGAAAAAAAAGAAAA